>CAZAKU010000059.1:0-2593 GCA_964485765.1 uncultured Lentisphaerales bacterium | reverse complement strand
AATAAGCTGGCGGGGCAGGGGCGTCAGCAGGAGGCGAAGCAGGTCCTGGAACAGGCCCTAAGCTGGTCACAGGGAGACGCTACCCTAAATGAAGACGCCCGCGTTCAGTATAAGAATCAGGTTCAAAAACAGGTGAAGATCGGCCTGTTGAACAGGCGCGTTGCCGTGCGACTGAAGAATAACATCTATCAGGGAGATGAGCAGCGTATGAATGCCGGGTTTAACGATGGTAATTTTACCACGGAATACCAGATGCAGGTTGAGCAGCAGCTCGGAGATGATGATAACAGCGCGCTTAACAATGTTGCCGAACGTTTTGTTGAGCAGCAGGCAGCGGCGGATGTCGTTGTTTCGGCTATAAGCATCACAATGCCGAAGCATGGACAGGTTCTTTCCTTCAAACGTGAGCTTCAGAACGAGCGGGGAGGAAAGCTGGAGATCAGTTTCTCGGTACGCCCGGCAAGGAGCAGCGGGGCAATGTGCTCTGTGTGGACCGGCGCGGCACTGTTCTTTTCGTTATGGGCTGCATGGATGATTACATTCTGGTCGTTGCGTCGCAAAGAGGTCTGATTTTGACATCGAGATTGCCACACAATCTGCTCGTGCATAAACTTCGAAATGCATGAAGCAACTCCTCATTTTTGTGTGGCAATCTCTTACCCATGTCAATCTTCACGTTTTTAAATCAAAAAAGGACGCGGACAACACTCATTATGTCCGCGTCCGAGGGGTGGGGCGGGAAGTTATTTGCTGACGGGGTTTCCCGCTTTTTCCCAACCCTGAATGCCCTCCGTATATTTGCTTACGTTGCTGTAGCCCAATGTTTTTAAGCGCGCTGCCAGGGCTCCACCTGCAGGGCACTTTGTATTGGTGCAGTAGACTACTATTTTTGCGTCTTTGTCAGGCAACGCAGTACTTATCTCTTTCTTATCGGCTTTAGCGCCTACCTGTTTGGCATTGGCTATACGTTTGCCGTCATCCCATTTACCAGAGCGCGCGTCTACCAGTACCAGCTCTTTGTCCGATGCGATCGCTTTTTTGAGTTCTTCGGTTGTGACCTTTGTTACGGCCACTTTGGTGGTTTTTTCCGAAACGACCTCTTTCGGCTTAACTGCCGGTACTTTTGACGGTGCTTTGCAGCCGCATTCACATGCGGTTGAGGATGAGGGGACAAATGTCAGCGCCAGCCCCAGTAGCGTCAGTGTTCCGAGTGTTTTCATTTACCTCTCCGAATTTATTGGGTTTGAGTAATGTAGTGCATAATCGGTGCCAGACGTTTTGTTTTCTGAATATATTCTGTTTTCTATGCAATAACACCTGCCCTGTGTGCAGGTGCGACCTGTGTCTGGTGTGTCATTGTGTGTCTGATGTTTCCATATGAGGCATATGACACAAAGGGGGGCGGGGATGGCGCAGGGGCTCATGAGCATGGAATGACAAATCCCTATCCCAATTTTATGTCAACATCCTCTTCTCTGTGTTATCTGTGAACTCTTTGTGAGTCCGCAAAGAAATGCTGCCTGTCCAGAATTTTTCCGCAGGAAAGCGGAGCTTGTTCTGCGTCACTGAGCCTTTGCGTCACTGAGTCTTCTCATGTTCTGTGCTTAAAGGATTACAAAAGGATTACGATTAAGCTGTTTGCGGGGGGGGGGAATAGTGTGCGATATTATTCTTTTTGTGTCGCAGTCCGGCTGCGGCAGGTGAAATGTTCCATTACGCTATTTTAGAGGATGGTTGATATGAAGGTATTAGTTAAATCCAGGGCAGAAGAGGGGTTGTGGCTTGAGGATAAGCCGATGCCTGATGTCGGCGTTAATGATGTGCTTATTCGTATTCTCAGGACAAGTATATGCGGCACCGATGTGCATGTATGGAATTGGGATGAGTGGGCCCAGAAGACGATACCGGTGGGTCTGACGGTTGGGCATGAATTTGTGGGTGTGATTGAGGATGTCGGGGCGAATGTGAGTGATTTTTCTCAGGGCGACCTTGTTAGCGGCGAGGGGCATGTGGTTTGCGGTCATTGCCGTAACTGTCTGGCCGGGCGCCGTCACCTCTGTCCCAACACGAGTGGCGTAGGGGTGAACCGCGATGGCGCCTACGCGGAATATCTCTCGATTCCTGTAACCAACGTCTGGGCCTGTGACCGCAGTATTCCACTGGATATTCTGAGCTGTTTCGATCCGCTGGGGAATGCCACCCATACGGCGCTGGCGTTTGATATTCTTGGCGAAGATGTTCTCATTACAGGCGCCGGCCCGATTGGCTGCATGGCCGCGGCTATTGCAAAGCACTGCCGTGCCCGCCACATTGTGGTGAGCGATGTAAACCCGTATCGCCTGGAGCTGGCAAAACGCATGGGCGCTACGCTTACAGTTGATGTTCGTAATGAAAGCCTGGATGAGGCACTACGGAATAATCTGGGGATGAAAGAGGGCTTCGACGTGGGCATGGAGATGTCGGGCAACCCTTCAGCATTTCAGTCGATGCTTGCCAATATGTGTCATGGCGGAAAGATTGCGATGCTGGGAATTCTGCCGGAGGTCGCCATTAACTGGAGCGATATGGTCTTCAGAAGCCTTATGATCAAGGG
>CAZAKU010000058.1:0-8352 GCA_964485765.1 uncultured Lentisphaerales bacterium | reverse complement strand
GGTCAAAGCTGCAGAGCCTGAAAAGGAGCCGGAGCAGCCCCGTCGGCGCGGATTTGAGGATTATATGGAACGCCTGAAGAAAGAGGATCCCGAACGGTATGCCGAGATGCAGAAGCGTCGCGAAGATTTTCGTACACGTATGACGCACGGTACGGCGGAGAGGGCAACCTTCGTGCTGGACATTGATACGAGCCGTATGTCGGAAGAGCAGCTTGCTAATCATGAAAAACTTGTTGAAACGCTGGGGTCATCACTGAAGGCGATGGAGGATATGCCGAACCTGGAGGGTGATGCCGCACGTGAGGTCCGCACGTTACTGCACGATAATATGCATACAGTTTCGGACTTATATAAGAGCGAAAGAGCTTTCATGCTGCAGGAAACAGCTCGTGAGCTTGGCTATGCCGATGATGAAGTCGAAGAGTTCTCACAGTATATCCAGAAGATATATGACATGACCTCTATGCGCGGTATGTTCACGGGTCGCGGCGGACGGGGACGTTAATACTGCTTGCGCTGATTGCCTAATGGCGGCGCAGCTCTTTCATGATTTTGTCAGACAGCGATTCGATGATTGCTCCGGTAAGTTCCGGGTTATCCTTTAGGTTGGTTAGCGTAGCTTTCATGAGTGCCGAGATGAAATCATCTGTTTTCGGGCTCTGCAATGTGCCGCCGATATGCAGCGGTACCGACAGCTTGGGAAATGTACTGATCTTGCCCGGCATTTTCCTGGATATTTTCTCCGGCAACTTTACATCCTGCATGATAAGAGAGATGCATGACGCTTTTTTGTCGTAGACGTTATCGTTGCATTTCAGAACGACGTTCAGGGAGAGGGATGCCGGCTCTATGCCATATTTACCAAGGTAACGCTGCATCAGGTTCTTGTTGATGTTTGCAATGTTTCCATTGATTTCAAAACTGATTCTTTCGGGGTCCTCTATCGGCGCGATACGCCCTTCGATTTGCGTTACAGCTACATCACTATTGCCCTTAAGAGACCCTGTAAGTGTGAAGCTGGCCCATTCTGCTGCAGGGCCGCCAATGGTAAGCCCGTTCAGGATCAGCTCCTCCGTAAGAATGATGTCGGATGTGGATCGTGCTGCGTGGCTGACGTAACGAACGGTTAGGTCTATGTCGCCCTTTTCTATGAAGATGTGCGGCAGTGCAACCTTTTCCGGCTCTCTTTCAGGATCACCCTCCCTTTTTTCAGGAGAGGATGGTGATGTTTCTGCCGGTGCTGTATTTTCATTAAGATTGTTGTGCAGTGTGACGATGTTGAGCTGTTTTCCGGGAGCATTTTCGATTGTCAGTTCAGCACCTCGTGCAAATATCTCGCTAAGATGCACCGTTCCCCCGCGAAGCAGGTCACGCAGGTTGATACTCAGGCCCACGGAACCGATCTTTACAATATCAGGCTCAAGATACCCTTTCGGGTTACCAAGCGTAATGTCACGTATCGTTGCGGAACCGGAGAAAATACCCGCGGTTACGTTCCCTATGCCGAAATCCACTCCGGTTGCCTGCTCTATGGGAGGCGTGGCAACTTTCCTGACAATATCGGTAAGGTAGTATTTCTGGATGATATATAGAGCACCCACTGCTGCAGATGCAATAAGCAGCAAAGTAACCAGGATTCGTAACAGCCATCTTCTCTTTTTTTTCTTTGGCATCGCCTATATCTCCTTAGGTCTCGTATATAAGCACCTGATGCTGAGGCTGCACGGGGGCTTGCCTGGGCTTTACTATTTAGCAGTTCGACTATTTGTTTTCCGCGTCGCTCAGGGCATTTTCAACGCCATCGGTTATCTGCTTGCTAAGAGGCTTTACCTCACTGTCGAAACGCCCTGCGACCTCTCCATGACGATTAATAAGGAATTTTTCGAAATTCCATCCGATCAATTTGCCATATTGCGGGTTAGCCGTTTTGTCGGTCAGCCATTTGAACAGTGGGTGCGCCAGTGGGCCCTTCACCCGTATCTTTGAAAACATAGGGAAGGTGACGCGGAATTCGCTTTTAACAAAGCGCTTAATCTCCTCGTTTGTTCCCGGTTCCTGGTGCAGGAAGTCATTCGAAGGGAATGCTAATAGAACAAAACCTCTATGCCGGTAACGGCGGTATAGCTGCTCGAGCTCTTCATATTGCGGGGTAAAACTGCAGTTACTTGCTGTGTTAACGATCAGCAGGCAACGGCCCTTAAAACGATCCAGAGGAAAATCCTTTTCGCCTATATCCTGTACTTTAAAGTCGTACACACTTTTCATCACAACCATCCTTACCGACGTAACCCGGGGCAATGGTTCCTCCTGCCTTACCGAGTGACGTCTGTTATACCTGTCCGACGAAATGCAGAGAATACCTCCAACTCGTGAATTCCGTCTTAACGCCTTCCCCGCAACATTCAGGGAGATGTATTCCCTTGCCCTGATGTCGCATTTTATTATATCGATTTCCGCACACATACATCCACCAATGCACGGTATCGCTTTGCGTTTTGGAGGCTACCGGACTATGCTTGCACTAATAATTTAAAAAGCACTTGACACTTACCGTGCCTGACAGCCTCCGCATCGTTATCAAAATGATAGTTTTTATTTTGGACTTAGGCAACGCGCTATTAATGGGACCTTGGTCTTAGGTGTGATTCGGGGATAAGAGTTGCCAATGTTTTAACAATGGATCTTTCTTTCGCCGGTGCTTTGGAATAGGCTTTCTCCGTTGTTAACCGTTTGTACATAAAGGGAGTGTTATGCAGAAAACAATAAAGCCATGCCGCGAGAAGTGGAATGGGACTATGACGGATCGTGAGCGTTTCAACAACCAGATGCATTACAGGCCGGTTGATCGCTGTTTCAACATGGAGTTCGGCTATTGGGATGAGAACTTCAGGGAGTGGCCAATATTTGTTGAGAATGGAATTACGCACAATGGAGAAGCTGACCGCTTCTTTAATTTCGATAAGATAAGCGACACTGGGGGACGGACCTGGTTGAACCCGAGATTTGAGCACAAAGTGCTGAGCGAGACGGCGACTACGCGTGTCATCCAGCAGGGCGATGGTCTGACGGCTGAAATACCGAAAGATGGGCACGATACAATCCCGCATTATACGAAGAGCTCTGTGGTAACGCCGGAAGACTGGAAGCGCGTCAAGGAGGAGCGGCTGCGGTTGGATGATCCCGAGCGTGTTCTGGATGTGGAGAAGATCAAGGCGGCACATCCCTCTGATCGAGACTACCCATTGGGCGTTAATTGCGGCTCCATGATCGGAAAGATCCGAGATATGCTGACTTTCGAGGGGTTGGCGTATGCGTGTTACGACTATCCCGATATGGTTGAGGATATGGTCGAAACAAGCTGTCTAATGGTTGAGCACTCCCTCAATCAGTTGCTGGGAGAGATAGACTTCGACTACGCTACGGGGTGGGAGGATATATGCTTTAAGAACGGCCCTATCGTGAGTGTCGATTTTATGGAGCAGGTGGTGGGGCCGCGTTATGCCCGAATTAACAAGCTTCTGAAGGCACAGGGCATCGATCTATGGTACACCGATTGTGATGGAGATGTGCGCCCGATACTGCATGTGTTCATCGAAAACGGGATTAACTGTCTCTTTCCATTTGAGGTAAATGGATGCGCACATCCCGGTGAACTTTTGGATCAATATGAGGGGCAACTGCGTATTATGGGCGGAGTCGACAAGATTCAGCTTGGCGCCGGTCGTGAAGCGATCAAAGTCTGTCTTGAAAGACTGGACCCATACGTTCAGCGCGGTGGCTATATACCGTTCTGTGACCATCGCTGTCCGCCTAATGTGAGCCCTGACGATTATCTGTATTATCTGGATCTGAAGGAGAAGATGTGGGGCTTTCAGTCCCGTGTTATATGAAAATGCTGCGTTCTGTGAATTATATACTGATAGTGTTCTCGGTTGTTCTTCTGTGTGGTGTCGATGCTGTTGCTTGCCTGACATTCTGCCTGAAATACGACAAAGGCGTTATTTACGGGCGCAATTTCGATTGGAATTCCGGCGTCGGCGCTCTGGTCGTTAACCCGCGAGGCATAAAGAAAAGGGCGTTCGTACGCCCGCCGGACCGACCCCTTGCATGGGTCTCGCAATATGGCAGCGTTACATTCAATCCTTTGGGTAGAGAGCTCCCTGTTGGAGGTATGAATGAGAAGGGGTTGGTAATAGAGAGCATGGTGTGTGAGGCTGAATATCCCCCGCGTGATGGACGGAAATCTATAAATGAGCTGCAGTGGATACAGTACCATCTTGATTCATGTTCTAATGTTGTTGACGCGGTCGCTTCAGCGAAAAGAACCAGGATTTCGCCATATGCCGTTAAGTTGCATTACCTGATGAGCGATAGCTCCGGTGATATTGCCTCCATTGAGTTTATTGATGGTAAAGTGGTCGTGCGCTCGGGAGATAGTCTTGCAGTTAAGGTGCTTGCTAATACGCAGTATGACAAGTCCTTGAGTGAGATGACGGGCAGGGCGCGTGGGGGATCGCCCAGCTCTACCAGGTTCGCGCGAAGCGCGAGGATGCTGGAGCGATATGATGGAAGTGTGCCGCCGGATACTTACGCATTCAGTGTTTTGGATGCCGTTTCGCAGAGGAATTTCACGCAGTGGCAGGTGGTATATGATGTTTCCAGTCGAAAAATATCCTTCAGGAGCAGCATGGGCGGTGCTAAAAAAACACTCAATTTCGCGGACCTGGATTTTGGCAGAGGACGACAGGCGTTGATCTTGAATTTGTCAACTAAAGTAGAGGGTGCGGTGGTATCTTTATTAGAAGAATGCACGCAGCAGCGAAATGATGCCCTGATGGCTGAATGTTATAGGTCGTACCAGAAGGAGGGGTTGGGACACCTTCTGCCGGCAAGAGATATCGCCGATATTAGAGCAGCGGTGGCTGCCTGCAAGGCAGAATGAGAAGCCATGCTTATCCCGGTCCGGGCGCCTGAACTGCCCGGCCCGACTTCGGGGACGCCTGTTTACCCTACAACTATCTCCTCTTCCGGATAGCGTAATCCCGGTTTGGGTATACGGTTACCTATGATGAGCGCTATGGTCAGAGGTCCAAGGCGCCCTATAAACATGCTGCATATCAGCAGCAGCTGCCCCGGAGATGAGATGTGGGGAGTGATCCCGGTTGAGAGGCCTACCGTGCCGAAGGCCGAGATTGTTTCGAATAGCAGGGCCTCGCTGTGGGCTGCGATATTGCTTTGCTCTGTGCTGTGTTCGGTGAGGAGCATTAGCCCGTACATCGTCAACACCAGGAATATTCCCAGAGTACAGATGGATATCGCTTCACGAACGGCTCGGGCTGAAATACTTCGGCTCATGATTTCGACATCCTCGCGACCGCGTATCATGCTGATTACAACCATAATCATTACGATTAGTGTGGTTGTTTTAAGTCCGCCGGCGGTGGATCCGGGGGATCCGCCAACCAGCATCATTAGCATTGTCAGGAATTTTGAGGAGGCGGTTAGTGATGCGGTGTCAACGACGTTAAATCCGGCTGTACGCGGGGTGATGCTCTGAAAGAGCGAGCAGAGAATCTTCTCTGTTGTTCCCAGCCCGGCAAGTGTGCTGTTTCGCTCCAGCAGGAAGAATATAAGCCACCCGGCAAGTAAGAGAGAAGCGGACGCCGCTATAACAATTTTTGTGTGCAGAGAGAGCAGACCACGGCGTTTGCGGTTACGGCGCCACGGACGCCACGAGAACAGATTGAACAGCACAATGAACCCAAGCCCTCCTCCAACAATAAGAGCAGATAGAGTTAACATTATGCAGGGATCCGCCCGAAATTGTGTCAGACTGTCGGGATACAGTGAAAAACCGGCATTGCAGAATGAGCTAACGGAGTGGAAAATGCCGTGGTATGCGGCTCGCGAGGCACTGAATCCGTGATGTGATACGAGGCGTGCAGCGATAATAACGGCGGCAACGGCTTCGGTAAGCAGGGAGAATAGCACGGTTATGGCGATTAACGGCTTGAGCCCCCGGGCACGCTCCGCACCCAGGGCATCCATCAGCACAAATTCATTCTGCAGACTCAATTTGCTTCCGAGCAGGACCAGCATGAATGTGCTGAGCGTCATGATCCCGAGCCCGCCAAGCTGTATCAGGAGCAGAATAACTATCTGTCCGAAGTGAGTGAAGGCGGTGCCGATGTTAACGAGGCTCAGCCCGGTTACACATGTGGCACTGGTCGCGGTGAAAAGCGCTGTAAGCGGGTTGAGCATATCTCCGGAGCGGTTCGCTGCCGGAAGAGATAGCAGTATAGTGCCCAGTGCTATGGCTGTGACGAAACTTATGGCCGCGATCCATTCTGTCCGCCAGCGCCTTCGGGGTTTGGGTTTCATTTGCATCTGCGCATATCATTGTCCATTGGTTGCGTGTACGTCAAGTTAGGTAAATCACTTTCTGGGTATATTTTTGCTGTTACACGTATGCAGTTTGTGGCATGGTTGCCCTGAATTGGTTGTTTTTAGGGTGAATTAGGACTTTAATAAGTAATTATGTAAGGCAGGAGAGCAGATAGATGAAAAAAGCGGTAGTATGTGGTGCTGGAGGGTTCATTGGTGGCCATTTGGTGGCTCTGCTGAAGTCCAAAGGTTATTGGGTGCGCGGGGTTGATATCAAGGCGCATGAATATCGCCAGACGGTCGCAGATGAGTTCCTACTGCTTGATTTACGCCTGCCCGAAGCATGTGTTGAAGCTGTTATGGTGGACGGCAAGCCGGTAGATGAAGTATATCAGCTGGCAGCAGATATGGGTGGCATGGGCTTTATTCACTCGGCTGAGTGCGAAATCATGCATAACAGCATGCTGGTTAATGTGCATATGAGCTACGCTTCTGCCCATAACGGTGTTTCCCGCTACCTCTTCTCCTCATCTGCATGCGTATATCGTGATATGCAGCCTGATGAACCGGATATTACAGAAGATGACGCATATCCGGCACAACCCGATAACGAGTACGGCTGGGAGAAACTCTATTCGGAGAGAATGGCAAAGGCGTATGAACGCAATTTCGGTATGATAACGAGGCTCGCGCGCTTCCAGAACTGTTATGGACCTTATGGTACCTGGAACGGTGGACGGGAGAAGGCGCCTGCTGCACTTTCGCGTAAGATCGCGGCAATGGGCGATGACGGCAGTATCGAAATCTGGGGTGACGGATCGGCGATGCGCGTTTATATCTATGTGGATGACCTTGTTGATGGTATATATCTGCTTATGCAGTCCGATGAAGAACGTCCTACGAATATAGGCAGTGATCAGAGAGTTTCTGTAAATGAGCTCGTTCAGGTTATCGAGAAGATTTCCGGTAAAAACGTTGATATTAAGCATATCGACGGGCCGGTGGGTGTTCAGGCACGGAATCACAGCAGTGCCAGAATACGGGCGCTGGGATGGGAGTGTAAGCACGATCTGGCTGCCGGTATGGAGAAAACATATCCCTGGGTCAAAGAGCAGACCCTGGTCGCTATGGAACGCGGCGAAGAGGTGTAATATGGGATGTGTGTAACGGTTGTTATCCCTTCCTGGAATACACGGGAGCTTCTGCTTGCGTGCCTGGAACCGTTGTGTAAAGAGACGCGTCTGCACCTGGTCGTTATTGACAACGCTTCGACTGATGGCAGTGCCGATGCGCTGGCCGGCGCGTATCCGGGGGTAGAGCTCCTGCGTAACAGTGAGAATCTGGGATTTGCAGGAGCGGTAAACCGGGGGCTGCAATTTGCGACGCAACGCTTTCCTGCTGATCCGGTAGTCTTGCTGAATCCCGATACACTGTGCAGTGCGGATCTCCTGCTGCAGTTGGCAGGTGAGCTGAACAAACATTCTGATCTGGGGCTGATCGCCCCGGGTTTGCGTCTGCCCGATGGCAGTGCTCAAGCCTATGCCTATGGCGATGACCCTGCGCTGGGGTACCTCTTGAGGCGCGGCTGGAATCGTCTGGTGCATAAAAGGGCACTGCATGACTGGGATATCCGCGAGCCTTTGGATGTAGACTGGGTCTCCTTTGCCTGTGTATGCATGCGCCATGAGCTGCTACTGCAGGTGGGAGGGCTGGATTGCGGGTTCTTTATGTATTTCGAGGATAATGACTGGTGTATGAGAGCCCGGGCTGCGGGGTGGCGCATACGCTTTGATCCGCGACTGTCTATTACACATATTGGCGGAGCAAGTTTGAAGCAGAACCCAGACGCTGCCCGTGCCTACCGGTACAGTTTGAAGCGCCTCTATATGAAGCATTTTCCTCACTGGCAGAGCCTCATCATGAGGGCACTGCTGCCAATCTATGCGCGTATCGCTGCCCGTTCGGGTT
>CAZAKU010000057.1:0-2773 GCA_964485765.1 uncultured Lentisphaerales bacterium | reverse complement strand
CTATTGGGCATTTCGACACGAAGTCCTTGGAGGACAGGGAAGAGGGTCACAAAATCTAAAATTTGGGAATTGGGAGTTCCTTGTTGGCTGTTGGGCGTTCAGTTCTCATCCCCCGTCCGTGCCTATCCCCCTCTCCGACACACCCGCTACATTCTGCCTCGTCGCCACTCAGCTACTATAAGCCCCGCAAGCACAAGTGCTATCCCCGCATACTTAACACCACCCAACTGCTCACGGAAAATGAAGAAGCTGAGCAGTGCCGCAAACAGGGGGATCAGGTTTGAAAATATCGCGGCTTTAGATATCCCGATATGCCGTATGCCGTATGTGTAGAGCAGAAATGCTCCGTTCGAGCAGAAAAATCCCAGAAACAGGATATATCTGAACCCCTCAGGACTAAATCCCTGGGCTGCAAAATCCTTATATTCAAAGTGCAGAAATAGCGGGAGAAAACAGAATGACGCAATCAGGTTTTGCCAGCACACGATTGTGAAGGCATTGTAGCGGGTTGAAATCCCCTTTAAGATGACGCTGTAGGCCACAGCGGCAATAACCGCTACCAGCATGAATGCGATCCCGGCTGGGTTTGCATCCAGCACAAGACCGCGCCCGAAAATCATTATAAGCACTCCGCTCACACTAATAATCAGCCCCATTAAATGAAAAACAGAGAGTTTTTCTCTAAAGAAAAATCTGCCGGCAAAGGGCATGAATAGCGGAATAAGTGAGATCATCACTGCGGCTACAGTCGCCGACACATACTGCATCCCCAGCGACTCGCCGACAAAATAGAGAAACGGCTCAAAAAAGGAGAGGAGCAGCAGTGTTTTCCAATCCTTCTTCTTAACCCTATGCAGCCATCCCAAGGGCTTTGCGATCATGAACAGAGTCAGTGTGGCCAGGGTGAGCCTGAAAAAGAGAATAGTAAACGGCTGATATATCTCAAGTGCCTGTTTGTACCAGATAAAGGAGAACGCCCATAGGAGCATCGCCGTCACGAGTGCAATATATACTTTGATTCTTGTCATACCGAAAACATCTAACCCCTATCCAGAAAAGATGCGGTACGATATACCCTCGCGCATCCATAGGTAAAGATTGAAATCAGCATATATTTGTGGCACATTCAGTCGGTAAAGGAGACTCTTAAACAAAGTTATTGTTAAGATCAATGGTATTCAGCTCAATCATATTTCTCTTCTATTTCCTCCCTGTAGTACTGGCGGGCTATTACCTGCTGCACCTTGTTGCTCCGAGGCAGGTAAAACATGGCTTCCTGACTCTGGTAAGCTACCTTTTCTACGGCTGGGCAAATCCGCTATTCTTTGTGCTGATGCTCTTCTCAACGCTGGTCGACTATCTGTGCGGTTTGTGGATGACGGGTCAGTTCCAACGGGGTTCATGGCGCAAGCCTGTTCCTATGCTGGAACCGCGCGCCCATCGCAGCCGACACCAGCGCGGGGCCCTGATCATCTCGATCTGTACCAATTTGGCTCTTCTCGGGGTTTTTAAATATTTCAACTTTGGCCTCGATTCGTGGAACGCTCTGATGCATTCGATGGGTGCCGATGCTGCTACAGTCGATAATTTTCTGCGTATAACCCTGCCTCTGGGGATAAGCTTCTATACATTCCAGTCTATGAGTTACAGTATCGACGTATATCGTGGCGATGCGCGTGCCATTCGTAACTGGACTGATTTTAGCTGCTACGTTTCGATGTTCCCGCAGCTGGTGGCGGGGCCGATCATACGCTTTCAGGAGGTCGCTGATCAGATTACATTACGCACCCACACGCTGCAGAAATTCGCCCGCGGGGCCGCCTTCGTATGTATGGGTATGGCAAAAAAAATACTCCTTGCCGATCCATGCGGAAAGGTCGCGGATATCTGCTTCGGTGCAAATGCACCGGCAACGGGCGATGCCTGGTTCGGCGCTATCGGGTATGCCTTCCAGATCTACTTCGACTTCAGCGCCTATTCCGATATGGCCATAGGACTCGGGCTGATGATGGGCTTTATGTTCGCTAAGAATTTTGATTCGCCATACCTCTCCTCCTCGATTACCGAGTTCTGGCGTCGCTGGCATCTCTCTTTGTCAAATTGGCTGCGCGACTACCTCTATATACCGCTGGGTGGAAATCGCCGCGGCACCGGGCGCACATACGTAAACCTGATGATGGTAATGCTTCTAGGGGGCCTCTGGCACGGATCAGCATGGAATTTTGTTATTTGGGGCGGCATTAACGGTACGATGCTGGCTGCCGAGAGAATGCAGGGTCGCAACAGCCCCTACCACCGTCTGCCGAAGCCTCTGAGGGTGGGTATAACATTTGTGATAGTACTGTTTTCATGGGTGTTCTTCCGTGCAGCCGATCTCCCCTCCGCAGTTAACTACTGTGCCGCCATGCTGGGGCTGGGCGCCTCCACCGGGGCAACCCCTCTTCTGTCAGGGCAGCTTTACTCGCTGCTGCATATCGGGACTGTAACGGCTGCAGCTGTTATCACCTGGTTCGGCGTTCAGACATGGGACTTCACGATGAATCTCACCTGGCGTAAGGCCATCTTTATATATATTTTATTTGCCCTGGCCCTGCTGATGCTAGTAGCAACCAGCTTTCACCCATTTATATATTTTATCTTTTAATCGCATGAGTAAATCATCCATAAAAGCGCCTGCTGAACCTGCCGTAAGGTATCAGCCCTCCCGCGAAGCGGTCGCCAAACGCGACCTGGGGCACACTCGTGTCTCCCGTGCTGTTGCGCTGTTTATGAG
>CAZAKU010000056.1:0-2557 GCA_964485765.1 uncultured Lentisphaerales bacterium | reverse complement strand
TCCTGCGACAGAGGCACGCTGGTTGAGCGCAGCCAAGCATCGGAGCCGATCATTACCCAGGGGCACTCCAGAAAGCGCAGCATATTAGCCTCATCCATGCCGAAGAAGAAGGTACCGGTGTACAGCTTGTCCCGCCTGAGCAGTTCAACAACAGCCTGCCCCGGGGTGAGCTCCATGTCGTTTGCAATCATATCCACCGTAAGCCCGCGGTAGCGTCTGTTCTGCTCGCTTGATGTAGCCCCGATCATAACTGTCGGCCAATAAACATCGGCGCGCTCCTCATCCAGCGATGCTGCGATACGTGAGCGCTGCTCCGGGTCGGCCAATCTCGCCAGAACGGCATCCCGGCCACCGCAGGCGGCCCAGTCAGGTAATATGATATCGAGCTCTGTACCGGCGGCTGTATATGGATACCTGTCGGCCGTGATCTCAATTCCAGCTTCACGCGCCGCCTCAATTGCGGCAATTGCCCGCTCCGCTTTATGCCAGTTTGCCCGGCCGGATGCTTTGATATGCGAAACCTGACACCTCACCCCTGTCTCGCGCCCCAGCGAGATCACCTCATCTATGGCCTCAAGCAGAGAGACCCCTTCACTGCGTATATGGCTGGTATAGATCCCGCCGCGGCGCTTTGCCACACGGCAGAGGGCAGCGACTTCATCAGTAGCGGCCCATCGGCCCGGATTGTAAAGCAGCCCTGTGCTGAAACCTATCGCCCCGGCATCGAGAGACTCCTCAAGCAAGCGTTCCATGGCATGCAGCTCATCACCGGATGCCCCGCGTTCGGCATACCCCATTACAGATGCGCGAATATTGCCATGTCCAGCCAGCAGCGCCACGTTCACCCCGGGGCTGACCTGCTCCAGCATAGAGCGGTACTCCCGCATGCTGCTCCAGTTTGAGGGATACGCCTGTGCGGCCCAGTCACCCGGCAGACGATGTTCACCTATATGCGGTGCAGCGGAAGCGCCGCAGTTGCCAACCACCTCGGTAGTTACGCCCTGCATCACCTTACTGGGAGAAGAGGGCTCTATTAACAGGTATGTATCGGAGTGTGAGTGAACATCGATAAATCCGGGGCAGACCAGCAGACCCTCGGCCGCAACCCTGCGCGTATCAGGCTCGCCGGAGAGATCTCCAACAGCCTTGATACACCCGCCGGTGATACCAATGTCGCTTTTCAGCCCCTCAGCGCCGCTGCCATCGTACAGCGTACCGCCATGTATAATAAAATCAAACACGGGCATACATCCCCCAATAAAGTCGCTAATCCGCGCAATCGAATCCTGAGAAGCTAACTCTGCCGTGGTTCCTGCTCTTCCCCGCCGGGAGCATCACCGGAAGTCTCATCATCCCCGACCTGCGGCGCTGTAACCTCTGCTTCAGCCTGCTCCGCAGGCTCAGATTCAGGAGCTTCGCTGCCATCTGCCTCCGGCACTGCATCCGCGGCTGTATCACCCTGAGATTCCTTCGCAGCAGCGGCCTGATCCTCAACGTCCCGCTGCCCCAGCATAGCCACAACCTGATTCTGAACATCTGTAAGTGCATCGAGTTCGAGCTGCGGGTCATGCACCAGGAATGTTTCTCCCGATTTCCTGCGCTCATAGACACGCAGCAGGGAGCCATCCTCAAGTTTCCGCAAGTCGCGTTCAACCAGAATACGCTGGCGTTCGAGCATTACCGCCAGGATGTAGATCACATTTTCATTAGCCGCATCACCATCTTCGATCAGCCTGCGCAGCAGCGATTCAGCTGTCTCCTTCTTAAGTGCTTCAGCCTCAGGAGGTTCCGGCTCATGGAACTCACCCGACCAGCTACTGAAAACCGCATCAGCAAATCTGTTGGTTCCCCAGCAGGCTTCACAGTAGTCAAAGCGACCAAAGCCCTCCTCCTCCCGCCGTAACACCGACATGCATACCTCACGGTCCGCAAATCCCCGTTCACACCCGCAACACACCCCCGAACGAGGCCTTATATTCCAATCCTGCGCCATAGTAAAACTCCTACTCTAATAACCGTTGCCGAATAGTAAACAGAAACCACTAGCGACCCAAGCAATAACTGCCACGTGATGCCGCTCCGCGGCAAACGTGGCGTCAACAATCACGCACTTGTCACGGCGTAGAAAGCGAAGCTCGAAGCCGGAACTCACTCTCCAACTCGCACCCTCCGGCCTCGCAGAGGTGGCCCCGTTGGCGCCATTTCGGTGCCCGAGTCCCCGAGGGCTGGAAAAACGGATCGTCAGAGTGCCACGGATGGTGCCGCGCAGCGGGAGCCGGTGCATAGGTATGCCCGGCTTTCGCTGGTAGCCAGTTGCGCTGCGAAGCAAGCAACTCCGAATGCCAGTGGCATTCGGACCATACGGAGTGCTCTGGCGGTTCGTTTTTCCAAGAAATGGCGCCAACAATCACACACTTGTCACGGCGTAAAAAGCGAAGCTCGAAGCCGGAACCCACTCACACAACCCACTCTCCACCGCACGCAACAACCAAACAACCAAACAGCCTTCCCCGACGGCGACATCTATGGCATCATCTCCACATGAACACATCAGAAC
>CAZAKU010000055.1:0-2942 GCA_964485765.1 uncultured Lentisphaerales bacterium | reverse complement strand
GACTGTTTACGACCCAGCGAGACCATTTTTTCCGCCATACGGCGGGCTTCTTTGGCTTTCGGCAGGGTGGTGCGAATACGCTCTTCGCGAATCAAAGCACACACCAGCGAACTGAGCAGTGCGCTGCGATGTGACATCGAGCGTCCAAATTTCTTGTTATGCATTTTGTGGCGCATTATCTGAATTCCTAAGCTATTACTCTTCGTCGCCGATAGGCTTATCGAGCAATGACGGGTCGAATTTCATCCCGAGAGAAAGGCCAAGCTCTTCCAGCTTGTCTTTGATCTCGTTCAGCGACTTCTTCCCGAAGTTGCGATACTTGAGCATGTTCTGCTCACTGCGTCCGGCCAGCTCACCGACTGTCGTCAGGTTGGCCTTATTAAGGCAGTTTGCAGCGCGAACGCTCAGTTCAATTTCATTAACACTCATGTTGAGCTTACGGCGCAGATCCTCACGCTCGGCGTCGATCTGCTTCTCGCTCTCTTCGAACTCAACAATATCCTTGTCGTAATCAACGAAAACGTCGAGATGATGACGAAGTACGGCCGCAGCCATAGTCACAGCATCATCAGGAGCTACGCGTCCGTCAGTCCAGACATCAAGTACCAGCTTCTCATAATCCGTGCGTTGCCCGACGCGTGTATTCTCAACGGAGAAGTTGACGCGGGATACGGGTGAAAAGACGGAATCTATTGGAATACGGCCGATCTCAATAATATCGTCCTTATTGTCGATAGCCGGACAGAAACCGCGCCCTGTACGGACCTCGACTTCAATCTCGAACTCGCTCTCGTCGCTTATCGTCGCAATATGGTGCGAAGGATTCAGCACCTCAATGCTATTGTCGGTGGCAAAATCGGCCGCAGTCACATTGCAGGGGCCCTTCACCTTCATGATGATGGGTTGCGGATCATTGACATAGGTCTTAAGCAGCACCTTTTTGAGATTGAGTATGATATCGGTAACATCTTCCACCACACCCGGCAGTGAGCAAAATTCATGCTCAGCACCGGTTATGCGTATAGATGTGATTGCCGCACCTTCGATGCTCGAAAGCAGCACACGGCGCAATCCATTACCTATCGTACGGGCATAACCGACCTCGAAAGGTTCAGCAACAAACCGCCCATAGTCATCAGTCGAGATGGCATCATCTTTTGCCACCCGCTTGGGCATTTCAAATCTTGTAAGTCGAATTGGCATATTTCGGGGTCCTTTCTTGAGCCATAACAGCAGAAGCGGCTAAGTTGCCGCAAACTGTCGCTTAGCGCGAGTAGAGTTCCACAATCAGCTGCTCATCAACAAGAGGAGCGATCTGTTCACGGGTCGGGATGTTCTGCAATTCCCCTCGAAGGGCCTTTGGATCGATCACCAGCCAGTCAGGCATCTGCTGATTGGTTGCCGATTCCAGAGCACGCGCAGCCATTTCACGACTACGTGTCCGCTCACGAACCTCTATGACATCGCCGACATTCAGCGTCATTGAAGGAACACTGGCCTTACGACCATTAACCGTCACATGACTATGCAGAACGTACTGACGAGCCGCGCTGCGCGAAGATGCGAAGCCGAGGCGATAAAGCAAGTTGTCGAGACGACGCTCTAAAAGCTGAAGCAGGTTCTCACCGGTAACGCCACGCATTGCGGCAGCACGTTTGAAGGTAAGGCGAAACTGCCCTTCCCGCAGACCGTACTGGCGACGCAGACGCTGTTTTTCGCGAAGCTGCACACCGTAGTCACTCATTTTACGAGCGCGACGCATACCATGCATTCCCGGTGGCGGTTTTCCCTGATCAATAGGGCATTTAGCCATATAACAGCGAGCACCCTTAAGAAAGAGTTTCATATTCTCGCGACGACAAAGCCTGCATACGGGTCCTGTGTATCTACCCATGTTATACACGCCTCCTCTTACGTGGACGACAACCATTATGAGCGATTGGCGTCACATCTTTAATTACACTAATGTGCATTCCAGCGGACTGGATTCCTCGAACAGCGGACTCACGTCCCGCTCCGGCACCCTGAACACGGATTTCGACCTCATGCATGCCTTTAGCGGCGGCTGCTCGGCCTGCATCCTGGGCAACCATTGTCCCCGCAAAAGCGGTAGACTTACGAGACCCTTTAAATCCTGCTTTACCAGCCGTGCTCCAGGAAATTACATTTCCGCGAGCATCGCTTATTGTAACGATCGTGTTATTAAAAGTTGCACGTATATGTGCAACGCCAGCGGGCACACTGCGCCCACGGCGACCACGCCGCTCTTCGCGATCATCACTGTCACGACTCTCCGTCTCCGGAGCCATCACTTCCGACGCGCTCTTGGCAGTTGCCACCTCTTCGACAGGAGTCTTACCTGTCTCGGGCGCTGCTGCCTGCGTCTCGGCAGTTGCAGCCTCTTTGACAGGAGTCTTACCTGTCTCAGGTGCTGCTACCTGCGTCTCGACAGTTGCAACCTCTTTGACAGGGGTCTTACCTGTCTCGGGTGCTGCTGCCTGCGTCTCGGCCTGAGGTTCTGCTTCAGGCGCTACGTTGTTTTCATCAGCCATAATTCGTAGAAACTCCTAAAAAGGCATCATGTTATACGTTACGGATAGCCTTACGGGCGGCTTTATCACGAACGGCACCCACCGTACGTTTTCCACCTTTACGTGTCCGCGCATTGGTTTTGGTACGCTGACCGCGAACCGGCAAACCTCGGCGGTGCCGCAGGCCCCGATAACTACCAACACTTATCAAACGTCGTATATTCTGTGAAACTTCCCGGCGGAGGTCACCCTCAACACGAAACTTCTCTTGAATCACACCGATAATACTGCGCAACTCTTCAGGCGTGAGATCATCAGCCTTCTTGGCCGGATCGATCTCTGCGGCGATTACGATCTCTTTAGATCGTGCGGGTCCGACACCGTGGATGTAACGCAATGCGTACTCAACTC
>CAZAKU010000054.1:0-8575 GCA_964485765.1 uncultured Lentisphaerales bacterium | reverse complement strand
GCTACACCCCGTGATCTCTTGAATCGGGCGATAATGTACAATACTGAGCGCCGGAGTCAAAGCCAAATATTTCTCTATCGCTTTTTTCTGACGTCGTAGGCGGCCAGTACACGTCCGTGTCGGATGAAAAGAGTTCCGTTTGCCACAACGGGATGCGCCCAGTGCGGACCTTCGCCTGCCTCTATCGGAAACTGCCCTGCCAGGGCTGCACCATTCGGCTTTATCTCCAGCAACGAAACATTCTTTCCCTTCTCGTCATGAGCGTACAGCCTTTCGTCGGCGTATGTCAAAGATGCCTTCTTTATCGATGAGTCTCTCCAGACAACGGAGCCGTCTTCAATACTGAGGGCTACCAGGCCTCTGCCCTTACCATCGCATCCTACAATTTGGTTGTTCAGCAGCAGTATTCCGTGAAAGTGAGAATCGAGTTCCTTCGCGTGCCATAGCATTGAAACCTTTCCACCCTTTATCTGCAGGAGTTGAGTGCCGAAACCGTAGCCGGAGCTGACAGCAACTTTGTCGTTACCGATAACCAAAGCCGTGTTCGGGTGAACGCCATACTTGTTGCGGTGCGCAAACTTCCAGAGCAGTGCGCCTGTTTCAGGATCTATTCCCAGCACGTTGTTTTCTGTCTGTGTTATAAGAGTCGGCTTACCATCCACCGTAGCTACCAATGGGGAGCAGTAGGAGCTTTTCTCGCTGATCCCCTGAGTACGCCAGCTCAGACTGCCCGATTCGGCGCTGAGTGCCACTACGGCAGAATCAGTCCCTCCGGGATGGCATATCATCTTTCCCTTGTAAAGCAACGGACTCTCGGCAATTCCCCAGCGCACATTCTGGCCTGAATATTTGGCGAAGGTATCTACCTGCCACAGTAATTTGCCATCTTTTTCATCTATGCATGCTGCAATACCCGTTCCGCTGTAGATATAGATCTTTCCGTCTTCGATAATGGGGGAGCTGCGGCTCATAGAGTAGTTTTTGCCCCACTCCGATCCGTATGGTACGGCCCATACCTCTTCTCCGGTGGCGGGGTTCAGCGCATACAGTATTCCGGTGCGCTCATCTCCCTTGCCGGTACTTCCGGTTACATACACACGGTTTCCCGCAACGCTTACTGCGGCGTATCCCTCCCCCTCGGTTTCGATGCTCCATTTGAGTGGAGGTCCGCCACTGTCCCAGTTTTCAAGAAGTTCCGTTTCATCGGATATTCCATCGCGCCCGGGCCCACGCCATTGTGGCCAGTCCGCAGCATTGGCGATCAGTCCGGAGAGTAGTATGAGGAGCAAAGGTAAGCGCAATACATTACATTTCATAACGGTTCATCCCATGGTGTTTTGATAAAAAAACGAAATAACAGCCAGAGGCTGCCTGGCAGGGCTCCTAAGTAACGTCAAAACAATCGGTTCGGTTTATTCTGTAACGGGAAAGTCGACAGGGGCCCCGGGTGGAGGCAGTACACCTTCATTCACGAGCTGGGCATCCTCTTCCGGTGTCAGGGTGATAGGCAGGGGAGGGCCCATTTGCCCTTTTTCACGTATCAGCTTCATATTGTACTCTCGCAGATGTTTGCGTAGTGCCTCGCCGGTAAGTCGCTCCGTATCTTCCTTGCGCCTGGCATCTTCAGCTTCAACACGTCGCTGCTCAGCTTCGCGTCGCTTTTTAAGCATTTCATGGTACGAGGTCGGGCGCCCTGTGGATCCTCGGGTAGGCCGATTTCCTATGTTCGGGGTGCCGCCCCTGGTTTTTCTTGTGTTAGCCGTGGCATTATTGGCAATTCGTTCGGCACTCGAAACGACCATGCCTAAAGTTAATGTTTCCGTTTGGCCCTTGTAGCTGATTTCGGCCGATTTTTCCTTTAGGTCTGCTGAAATAACAGCGAAGTCGCCCTTTTTGTCCCCGACACGCATCAGGTGCGAACTACTGTTCTTGCCCTCTGTATGCACAAACCCAACCCGTACTCCCTTTGCCGTGCGGGTAAGAGCACATAGACGGATGAACTTCGTTATACTCTCCTGTTGCAGAGCTGGTTGGGTGGGCCCGGGATCGACCCTCTTAATCACTTTTGGCTCCTTGGAGATTAGGCCGAAAGGATTGCGATCGATGATCGGCCTGTATCTTTCATAACTGAAACTTTCGCCGGAAAACGCCACAGTTCCGCCTGAGATAGTGAAAAGTATTAAAATGGCCAGTGTAACCCGCTGCATAATTAACCCCTAAGTCCAATAACTTGTTTATCAAGTCCGTGGCACATACTGTACACCCGCGAGCCCCCGGCAGGCAATGCCGAAAAGATATTGAACCAAACTGCTGAAACGTCGGCGTTTTAAAAGTGTGTAAGCCTTTAGTCTGTAAGTGGTTGGAATAAATAGATTAGGTGTTGATGGTGGGCGGTTTGCCCATACATTGAGTGTTAACTCGTGAATTTGTTATGATATTCGCAGAAAAGCCGTCAATCCGTATAAGCCAGCATAGTAATCTGTTGATATTTTGCCGTAGGTATTGTCTAATGGGGGTGCGCTTACGATGGCGCATCAGCACGACAGGCGGGAATGACATATTTTTCCTAATTCCTTGGCTTGCAGTGTTGACTTTTGACCGCAATCTCGCTTACCATGACCGCACGAGTGTATACCACTCTTAACACGATCTCTAGGAGTCCGATAGATGTATAGAGTTTTTAATATCGCATTAATCATTGCCATCAGTACGGGGGTAGTTTCACAAAGCAGGGCGGAAAGAGCCTTCGAGCCACTGTTCCAGCTTATGGTTAAGAGTGGCGAATGTCATGTCCGGTTACCGGGGAATCAGCAGCTGATACTGGCAAAAAATGGCAAGGCTTACCCATTCGGCACCCGGATCATCACCGGTGAGAAGAGCGAGGTCACCGCGTTTCTTTCAGCAAGTGACCAGATAAATGTTTCAGCAAGTACGACCCTGGAGATCATTCAGCCTGAGGAAAAGCTTCGCAAGGTTTTTCTGGTTGAGGGTAAGATTAAGACATATCTTGCCGATGAGGTGGTGGGGGAAGGAGAGCAGCTCAGCAATAGATTCATCGTTGAGAGTGCGGCAGCCACGTGCGATAAAATCATCGGTACAGTCAGGTATGAAGTTAAGATAATCTCTGACACAACGAGCATGACAGTAAAGAGTGAAACCGGAGATACCCGGATAACCGGTCCTCAGTTTGTAATGCCGACGCTCGGTAACAATACGGAAGTACAGATCGTCTCCGCCAGAGATGAGAGCGTTACAACTCTCAGGTGTACTGACGGCGACTGCATATTCGATCTTGAGCGTGGCTCCGACGACCCTCTTTCGATAAAGGTCAGGTCCAGTGTTATCTCTCATATATGGAGAACACGTACCAAAACGAGTAATCGATTGGTGGTTGCTGTTCAGGTTGCTAAAGCCAATGGTGAAACGATGCACCTTTACACATTCGCTGAGGGTGAAAAATCTGAGAACAGGTTTAACCCATCCGAGGACGTTGCCAAGGATGATGACGTCTTTCCTGACGAGCCATCCAATGGATTCCTCGACACCCCGGATGTCGCAGAACCGGAAGGTAGTGATACAGAACCTGAGGACACGGGTTCCTTTGATTTCGGTGGATTTTGATAGTAATAGAGACTCTTTCATTAATGCAGTAAATGTAAGTTGTAAAGCTGAGCAGGTAAAACTAACAGTGTTGTCGTGGAAATCGGCGACCCCCAGGAGGCCCCATATGAAAAAAGTTATTCTTCCCATTTTGGCTGCGGTGCTGTGCGCTGCGATACTAATGCCTGGCAATGCGCAGGATGCCGAAGGTTCTAAAACGAACAATGCCAAGTTGATCGATCTTGCGGCACTTGTGCGCGGCAAAAGCGCCGAAGAAGCTCCGACGAATGCGAAGCAGCTCATGGAGGCAACTGCAAAGATTGAGGGTACCGAGGCCGAGGCCCAAAATCGGATCGCCGACCTGGCTGCTGTTCTCTTCAGTGCTGTAATCAAGGGTAAAAGTGATGTGAATACTGCCGTGGCAGTGGCTCTCGTCGCAGGTGCGCCAGATGAGCATGACGATATTGTGATTGCTGTAATCTCCGCTATAGCCGATACCTACCTGAAAGGTGCAGATGCAAATAATCTCGTTAAAGCAGCGATAGCCGCATCGGGTGACAAGGAATCTGTATACCAGGCAGCAATTGATCCCGGCTCTGCGCTCAGTGAGGTCGCTCTGACTCGTGTGAATAAACTTGCCAAGAAGGTTGCCGGTTCCCCCAATCAGGTGGATCGTACGCCAGACGGTGGCGCCGGAACGGAGGCGAGCTCGTCGTCAACTACGTCAACGTCAACTTCGTCAACCACATCAACGACAACTTCGTCATCAACATCTACTTCGACTACACGCCCATCTCCAACTCCGGTAGGTTTGCGTTAGTCCTGTAGGTATAGTCAACTTTTGAAAGAGTGATGCATCCCGTAATTCGGGGTGCATCTTTTTAACTAATACGCGTTCATTTTGAACAGTCAATTATACAAAAAAGGGCAGTATCGTGCTAATCAGCAAATTCAACCGACTTATCCGGAACAAATGGATCTGGACGATTATTATCGCCGTTATTGTGTTTTCATTCGTTTTTGCTGCCCTTATAGATGCCTATTCCAGCAAAGAGAATAGAAAGGCCGGTTCTATTGCTACCATATACGGTGAAGAGGTAACTTTTAATGAGGTGCGCCAGATAACATCGTTCCTGCTGCGTCTGAACAACATTAGCTCCCCCGATTCAGAGGTGCGCGATGAGGTCAGGAAGAGCGCATTGAGAATTATCGCTGCGGCGCGTAAGGCCAGGCAGGTGGGGTATGAAATAGGCGATGGCGAGCTGTTTGGCATGGTTAAGACACTGCCGCATTTAAGAAATAACGATAGCTTCGATCCCGATATGTATACAATGAATGTTGGCGCGCGCTTCGGTATGAGCGTTAGCCAGTTTGAGCAATCAGCAAAGACCCTTCTGCTGAGTGAAAAGATGCTCTCAATTGCGGTTGCTTCTTCATGGGCCTCTCCATTGGAGGTGCAGGAGGAGGCTGCCTCACGCACTGATCGCTTTAGCATTAACATCGCCGAGTTGCTGGGAGACACAAATGAGGTCGAACTGGCGGATGAAGAGATCGTTGCCTATTTCGAAGCCAATACAAATAACTTTTTTGAACCGGAAAGGGTCAGTGTTGCCTATACTCGTTTCGCTTTTACTAACTATTCCGACAAGGTTACGGTCGCCGATGAGGATATTGAGCTTTATTATCAGAACAACCTCATTAACGAGTTCACCACCAAGGGTACCAATGGTGAGGATATCGTCGTTGCCCGCACAAATGTAGAGGATCAGATAATTGCAAAGTTAAAGAAATCTGAAACTCAGGAGCTTGCAATTGAAGCCGCCAGTGACCTGCTCTACCTTATGCTTCCAGAGCGTACGGAAAAGGGGAAGAGCTTCTGGAATGCCTGTAATGAACTGGGGCTGGGCGTCTCCACAACTGAGCCCTTTACTGTAAATGGCTGGCTTCCTGAAATAGATGCGGGAACCGAGTTCACAACCGCTGCGTTCGGGCTCGATTTTGATAACAGGGATAGCAGTTACAGCGATTTCATAATGAGCAGTGATTTTCTCTATATTATTGCCCCGGTTGAGAAAACAGATTCGTATGTGCCTGTTCTGGATGATATTCGTGAAAGGGTTACCTCCGCTGCCGAGAGAGAGAGGGAAACGGAGCTGCTCAACAAGAAAGCGGACGATGCGATGGCATCTCTACAGAGTGCGATTTCCGATGGCGGAATCTTTTCCAATGCAGTCGCAGAGCTGTCGATGAATATGATCACCTCTGTGACCTTTACTGCTATGGGTCAGCCAGATTTCATGTATGGCTACTATGTCGCACCGGAAGTGCGGGCATTGAACGCCGGCGACTTTGCCGACCCCATTGTTGTTGGCGACCGGGCGATCATCGTTCAGGTTGAAGACCGCGTGCCGGGTGATAACTGGGCTTTCCGCTCAATCGGGGAGCAGGTCCGGACAGAACTGAGCGACGCCACCGCCCGCGTTATCTATCGCGACTGGCTGGATGAGAATCTAAAGAACAGTGGATATACAGATCAGGAAGAGGCCTCAATATCATCCGATGAAGAGGGTGAGGAAGAGGGCGAACCTGAGAGCACTGAAGAGTAACCGCTCCTATACGTTTTGAACTGTCGATTACGGCGGACAACCTATTCAGGTGTCCGCCGTTTTGTTTGTTATGCTCTAATCGTCAGCCTTGAGGTTATTAACCTGGTTCTGAATTGCTCTTTCCAGCCGTCTCAGAGCTCCGCCGGTTCGTAACGGAAGGCTGCTGTCCAGGTTGTTGAGTATCCCCGGTAATACTTCGCGCACCTTGTGCCAGTAAGCCAGAAGGTCGTCGCACTGACCCCTGGTAATCTCTTTCGTGTACTGCTCATTGAATACAGCATCGAGATCGCCGTAAATCGACTCCCGAGTGAGGGAGTACTTGCGCCGTGAGAACCATGCAACTGCTGCGACGGCGGCAATAGCTGAAGTAATACCGACGGTTCCCTGTAGCCACTTGCTCTCCCACCCGAAGAGATATGCAGATACCATCGCCAGCAACCCGATCGTGAATCCGCATAGAAGCGCGATAAGTGCCTGCTTCGTGCGTAGCCAGAAGAGCTTTTGCCGTACAGCCGTCAGAACCCTTACATGTACGGCCAGGCGTGACATATCATCGCGAAGGGCCGCTATCATGTTATCGGCACGCCTCTGCTGCGCCGATCGCACCTGCTCTGCCACATCGTTTCTATACCTGTCGAAATCACGCAGATCAAGGCTGCTTGATTCGGCCGCCGGAACCGGGATGTAGGTGGTGTACACCGGTGGCAGATCCTTTGTATGCAGCGCCCTTGCCAGATTCCAGCACAGCGCTCCATAGGCACGCGCAAAATCGTACATACTGTCGAATGTGTCGGCCTTGTTCATCAGAATGCGCAGCTTGAATTCCATCCCGGTCAGGCAATCCTTTACAGTCGAAATAGCCTCGCCGGTTGTGCCGGGTTTGTCGGGATCAAAGAGGAAAAGCACCAGATCGGATATCTCTGCAATCGTTCTCACCGCTGCTGAGAAATCATAATCACGCTGCGCCTGTGCCTGCGCAGCGTCAATCATACCCGGGCTGTCTATAAGGTTCACCAGTTTCAGCATAGGACGGCAGCGAACCTTTACTTTCAGGCGCCGCAAGAAGGCAGGTCCCAGGCGCTCCAGGTGCTTGAAGTCGTCTGAGAGATGCGGCAGAGCCGCTGGGCCAAGATAATCGGCCTCTTTGTCGCCGTACATAACCACGGTGAACCCATCATCGGTAGGCGCTACACCTGTATCCTGTACCGCCACCTCGCCTCCGAGAAGGTAGTTAATGAAGGTGGATTTGCCCGCAGAGTGATTGCCGAGGAAAACGACATTCGGGCGCCCGCCCACCGATACCACCGGGCGGTTGAAATCAAAATGAAAACTCTCCGCCAGCCAACGGTTCTGCCGGTAAAGCGAGTTTACCCTCTTCTCAAGTTTTTCATTATGTTGCATATCCATCTTCAGCTCCCGAATACAGCCTGAGGAAAAAATCATTGCCGCCGGGGTTTTATCCGCGCTCAAAAGCCGCAATAAACACAGTGCTGTAAAAAAAATATATATAAGGCCGCAGGAAATACAATACCACCCAAGCCACGAGCATTATCCACTCTCAGCATAAATTGAGCAAGATGTTTTAAGTTACGGAGGATCTGCATATTTTTGCGCGCCGATGCTTGACACTAATGCGCATATTTCATACTGTTCCCGCTCCTGTTTATTGCAGATGGTTGCTCCATCTCCGCCCGGTTTTGCGGAGGAAAGTGAAAGCTGTTGAATATACCGGAGAGGTGGCTGAGTGGCTGAAAGCGGTGGATTGCTAATCCATTGTAGTCTAATTACGGGCTACCACGGGTTCGAATCCCGTCCTCTCCGCCATTTTGAGAATGTAGCGTGATAACCAAATCACGCTTTTTTTGTGCCCATAAACGGGATGAGAACCCCGGGTTTGACTACGAGACTGCGGGGGCAGTCGAGGAGGACCCTGAGCAACGCGAAGGGCCCGAAGGGTGAGACTCGACAGGGCGTCGAGACGAATCTATCCCGTCCTCTCCGCCATTTCCCAGTTTCTGTCACCGAATCTGTCACCTAATTCGTCATCAGGGATGCGAGTTGAGTGGCATAGGAAGGACATCTTGAACTTGGGGCGACTAACAGCCGAATCGCTAACTACGAGATCCGTACGGTTAGTGATGTGGGAGGGACGCTCCGCGAGGGGCGTTCCTATCCCTATTGGACAGTCTCTATCCGTTCTTCTCACGATGCTTTGTTATGGCATTCGTGACTTCGTGGACCATCCAGCTCTGCTGAATCTTTGGAATTCCTTCCAGTTGACTCCGTATCGACTTACCGGCTGATCCGCAGTGAGAATTGAAATCACTGGCTTCCTTCTCTAGATCCACGTCCGAAACACCCACTGCCTC
>CAZAKU010000053.1:0-6962 GCA_964485765.1 uncultured Lentisphaerales bacterium | reverse complement strand
TGGGGAGGTAGAGGGGAACGACGATCACATCGTGGCCGCGCTCGCGCAGGGCCCGCACGAGACCCTGATCCCGCACACAATTCTCGCAGTAAAAGGTTCCGCCTGAGCCGGGTAGAAGGTGAACAATTCGCATGATGGCCTCGATCTATTGATTCATGATGCTTTTTCAGGGCAAAGGTAGAATAACGGATTAATCGTGCGGCGGAAAGATTTTGATGGTCTGGATTACTCACCATGAAGGAGAGGAAGGGCAAGAAGGCTTGAATACAGGGAAAGAAAAGGGCCGCGCCTTCCAGAGAAAGGGAGATTCACCACAGAGGGCACAGAGAACACAGAGGCGATGCAGATGATAGTTTCATCCTCAAGGACATTCTAACTTCGGACTCACACATTTCATAAATATCAGACAATACGCCGAATAGCGTAAAAGAGAGAAAGAAAGCCCACACCCAAATATACATTTTGTTGACGTGCTAACAGATTCTGTCATGATGTTTCGAAATCAGATAATAACTTATTGGAATAGGAAACAGATATGAAAATAGAACATCTCATTATTACTACATTAATGCTCACGGCTCTCTCCGCAAGCTCCACTCCTTTTAGTTCGGAGTGGAACTGGGAAGGGAAACAACTCCGAGGGAAAGTAAAAACGATTACCACGCCAACAAAGGTGGACAAGTTCAATGTGAACGGTCAGAAGACTCTCTCACAAATATTGGGCAAGGATGGCTCCGTAGCATATGAAACAACTCTTCTGTACAACGACTCTGGCAATCTGTGGAAAATTAGCTTCCAGAAAGTTGGAGCGGATAATCCAATGTATACTGAGACGGCATCGTACACTTCTAAAGGATTACTTGAATCAGTCAAACGAGAGGGCCGCAAGGGAGATGGAGGTGCTACGGAAAGTATCGGATATGATGCGAATGGTCATCTAGAAAGTATTTCAGTCAAAATGGGGCCAATGTCAATGGCTTGGCGGTACACTTTTTCTAAAGAAGGCATACTCCAATCAGCTCAGAGACTGACGGACGGAACCGTTAAATCAGAAGTCATCTGCACTCCAAACTCCAAAGGCGATCCAGAGAAGATCGAAATCAGTCAGGACGGAGCACCTTCCGAAACTATAGAAACGGAGTATCAGTATGACGACCATGGAAATTGGGTTGCAATGGTTGAAAAGACAACAGTGTGCCGAGGAGATAAGGTAACTCAATCAGAACCCCTCACAAGAACTCGAACAATCGAGTATTACTGATTCACAAAAAAGACCTCGGAGGTTACCTCCTTACGCCGCTATTCGCGCCGAAAGTGAATCCAGTCGTTGCGCCAAAAGGATTAGAATCATGATGAAAAACGGATTAATAGTTGCCGTCGTAATCACGCTGGCAGGGTGCGCGAGTTTGCAGCCCACATCATCGCAACTTCCGGTTGCTTTCAAGATTGGCGAGTCATCACCTTCGGCCGAACTGACCGAACGGACGGTTCGCGGTTCCGAGCAGAAAGTTTATCTTCACAATCAAGCGGTATTGACGAATGCCCACATAGCATCCGCCAAGGTGACAAAATCACCATATGGTGTTCAGATTGAAATTGTCTTTACGAAGGAGGGACGAGTCCTCCTTGCTAAGGTAACTCGTGAGAACATCAACAAGCCTCTGGCCATCATTGTAGATGCCGAAGTGATTTCCGCACCGATCATAAGAGTCGAAATTTCCGGTGGAAAGGCGGTTATCCAGGGGCAGTTTACAGAAGAAGAGGCCGGTCGCATCGCTGAAGGGATCATGGCAAAATAGAATTGCGGCGCTCACTCCGTTCAGCGTCTTGAACCTTCGGCGCTTTGCGCCTACAGATCAAGCCGCTTCACCGCACTGCGGGCTTGCCTTGCGCAAGCTTCGCTTGCTACAGTCAAACCCGTGGCGGTGAGCGCCGCAATTGGTCAGGAGGATGAAATGAACGAAAAGAAGATTGGGCCCTGCGGCGTCATTAGCATTGTGCTTGCTGTCTTGAACTGCATCGGGCTTATCGTGTTCACCGTTGGAATGCTGTTCCAGATTCCGAAGTTTGTCGCGATCTATGACGACCTGGGTGTGGCGCTTCCGGTCGGAACGCGCATGGTCATTTCAATTCCAGGTGCCAGCGTCCTGCTCGTTGCGGCACTGCTTCTTGCATTGCTCATCGTGAAGGAGTTCATTTCGAAGAAGACGATTCCACTTGTGCTTAATCTCGTTTGGATCGCCGTCGCAATCGCGTTTTCAGCTCTTGTGGCGCTGGCAATGATGGCACCCCTGATTGCAGCAACCGAGCAGATGTAAATTGGCCAACAAGCCAGGTGGACGCTAGGAGCCTGTCGGACTCTAAACGCCCGAGATCTGATCTTGATGTTGTGTCATTTTTTTGTCATGTTTACCTTTTAACGAGAGGAGAAAAAATGGCTTTAAATATTGTTGAAAAGATTGATGACAGAGTTGCTTTGCGGCATGTGCTTATGAGTGTATCGGATAAGAGCGGGCTGGAGGAGCTGGTCCCGGGGCTTATTGCGGCGTCGCCTGAGGTAAAGATATACTCTACCGGCGGAACATATACCCGGCTGCAGGAGATCCTGGGCGATAAGGCGGAGAAGAATCTGGTGGCGGTTTCGGCATACACCGGTCAGCCCGAGATGCAGGGCGGTTTGGTGAAGACTCTGGACTTTAAGATTTATCTGGGGCTCCTGAGTGAGACTTACAACGAGGCACATCAGCAGGATCTGGCCCGTACAGATGCGGTTGCGCTTGATATGGTGGTGGTGAATCTGTACCCCTTCAAAAAAACTGTTGCAGTCGAGGGTGTGACACCCGAGCAGGCACGCACCAATATTGATATTGGCGGGCCCTGCATGGTGCGTGCCTCGGCCAAGAACTATCTGCGTGTGGCATCGGTGACGGATCCGGCTGATTACGCGGGGTTGCTCGAGGAGCTCTCCGGGAATGGCGGAACAATAGGTCTCGATACCCGTTTTTCGCTTATGCGCAAGGCATTTGCACACACCGCTGAGTACGATGCGGCTATCGCAGCGTTCTTCGCATCGAAATCGCCGGAGGCAGTGCGCGAGACCTATTCATGCCAGTAAGGCGGGTGCGTGATTCGGGAAGAGCTTATGTATGATTGACCTGCACACACATTCCACCTTTTCGGATGGTTCACTGACGCCTGAAGAATTGGTTGAGCGGGGTGCGGAGATCGGTCTCACAGCGATTGCGCTCACCGACCATGATACCCTTGCGGGGGTTCCGCGTTTTCTGGCAGCCTGCGAAAAGCTTGCCCCCCAAGGCGGACCTGCCGGTATTGCCGGTGTGGAGTTCAGTGCGGAGGTGAGCCGGGGCACCATGCATATTATTGGCTATGGCATTGATTTAGAGCACGATGGCCTCGCGCACACCCTCAGGCGTTTACGCCGTGGCCGCCGTGAGCGGAATGCCAAAATTCTGAGTTGCCTGTCGGAGCTTGGTGCAGAGGTTACGCATGAAGAGGTGATGGCCTGTGCCGGTGAACATGTTGTGGGGCGGCCGCATTTTGCACAGGCGCTGGTTGCACGAGGGCATGTCGGCAGCAAGGATGAGGCATTTAAAAAGTTACTGGGCAAGGGGGCTCCGGCATACATGCCGCGATTACGCCCATCGCCAGCCGAGTGCATTAGCCTGATTCGGGACGCAGGAGGGGTCGCGGTTTTGGCGCACCCTTTTACTCTGGATTCACGGCCTCGTAAATTACGGCTGGAGGTGGAGGCGTTGGTCACGTTTGGCCTGCAGGGGATTGAGGTGTATTATCCTGAGCACTCACCTGAAAAGCAGGCGGTTTGTGAAAAACTGGCCGATTCATTGGGGCTTTTGATGACAGGTGGATCTGATTTTCATGGGGCAATTAATCCTGATATCCATCTGGGTCGCGGGTTTGGCTCTCTGCGTGTGTTTGATGAATTGGCAGAGAGGCTTACGGAGCGTATAGCCGGGGCTAAGCAGGTTGGTGAGTCGGATTCTGAAATGTGAGGTGATTATGCAGTCTGAAAAAATGCTTGAGACGTTGGTGGAGCTGATACGGCGGGCATCGTCTTCGCTGCCTTCGGATGTTGAAGAGGCATTGGCCGATAGGGCAAAGCTTGAGGAGAACAGTCGGGCGGCCCACAGCATGCGTACAATTCTGGATAATGTGGCCCTTGCTCGCAAAGGTGTGACCCCCATATGTCAGGATACCGGTGTACTGCTCTTTGAGGTGGATCTGCCTGTTGGACAGGATCCGCGTGACTTAGTCGAAGGTATAGAAGCAGCGGTTCGCATTGCCACTTCCGGAGGCGTGTTGCGCCAGAACACGATCGACAGCCTGAACGGGGCATCGGTGGCGGATAACGTAGCGCCCGGGTCGCCGCAGGTTCATTTTTCGGTTTGGGATCGTAATGTGGTTCGTATTCGCCTGATGCTTAAAGGCGGAGGATGCGAAAATGTGGGAGCACAATACGGTTTGCCGAATGCGGCACTGCAGGCCGGGCGCGATATTGAGGGTGTCCGGCGTGTTGTGCTCGATGCGGTAATGCAGGCACAGGGGCGCGGCTGTGCACCCGGAATTCTGGGTGTTTGCGTTGGAGGCGACCGGGCTTCGGGTTACGCAACGGCCAAGAAACAGCTCTGGCGTGCACTGGGCGAGCGCTCGCCTGACCCTGTGCTCTCTGCACTTGAGTTGCGCCTGCTCGATGAGGCCAATCAGCTCGGAATCGGCCCTATGGGAACCGGAGGCCGAACAACGCTGCTCGATGTAAAGATCGGCGCTTTGAGTCGTCTGCCGGCGTCATATTTTGTATCGGTTGCATATATGTGCTGGGCGGCCCGCAGGGCCGGGGTCGAGGTCGGCCCCGGGCAGGACGCTTCGTCTGTATGGTTGAAACCGGGGGAGATGTCGTCATGAGCGATACCGTACACCAACTGAAGATTCCCTGTTCCGAAGAGGCGATCCGTTCATTGGAGGCCGGCAGTGTTGTCAGTCTGAGCGGGCGCATTGTAACCGGACGTGACCGCCTGCATAAATATCTGTACGAGGGTGGAGCATCGCCCGTCTCATTGGATGGAGGCGCGATCTTTCACTGCGGCCCCGTGATCGTGCCCGATGGTGATGGCTGGCGGGTAGTGGCTGCCGGCCCTACAACATCCATGCGCGAAGAGCCATATATGGGCAGAGTCATTGCAAGTGGCGGGATCCGTGTAATTATCGGGAAAGGGGGCATGGGCGCAGCAACAGTGGCGGCCTGTGCGGAGTATGGCTGTGTTTATCTTCAGGCAGTTGGTGGCGCTGCGGCTGTTCTGGCGCGTACTGTGCGTCGGGTGGCGGGGGTCCACTTTCTTGATGAGTTTGGCGCTGCTGAGGCAATGTGGGAGTTCGATGTAGAGGGTCTGGAGGCTGTGGTCACGATCGATTCCAGCGGTAATAGCATTTATGAAGAGGTGGAACGTGCTTCGCGGGAAGCGTTGCAGCGTCTGCTGTAAGCCTGAGCGTTGCCACGGTTTATTCTATATTAGATTTGCAAAGATATCACAGTACACAGAGGAGAGAGGGTATAGAGTTTGATTCTTTATCTGCCCCGATCCCCGATTTAACTAAGTTACGATGATAATCAAACTATTTCAGTCGTAATGTCAATAAGAGGAGAAAATTAATGGCACTTCCTGAACATACTCGAGGAATTGTAGAGAAACTACTTTCAGTCTATTGTGAGGAGCAGGTTCCACCCCATGTCCGGGACCAGCTACGTATCGGATTTCGATTCAGGGGTCATTCTGTTACCCTTTTCGAGGAGCGTCCCGGCTTTGTTGATCCTGATCAGTGGACTGAGTTGGTTGTAGCACAGTTTCGCATGGACAAGGTGACGTTTGAGTGGAGCCTGTTCTGGGCCGACCGAAACTCGAGGTGGCTTCCTCATAAGGAGTTTACGCCCACGCGTAACTTCGAGGCCGCACTAAAAGAGGTGGATGCCAATCCACACGGTATGTTTTGGGGATGATATATACGCGGCCCGTTATATCTAAATATTTGCTGGCAATCCACTTACGTTTCTGACACTATCTCCGGCTGCAAAATTCCCCGGATGCGATTTCATGCATAAACGGGGCAGTAATGTCAAAATTTGCCTGTGTGTCTCACATAATTAACCATCATCCCAACTGACACACCAACAACCAGAAAAGAAGCAATCTAGATATGATTAAAGAGCAGCGATCAAACAAGTGGTTTCAGATTAAGATTGAAAAGCCACGGAATCTCAAGAACGACATATTATCCGGCCTGACAGTTTCCCTGGCTCTTATTCCAGAGGCCGTAGCATTCTCCTTTGTTGCGCATGTCGACCCGATCGTGGGTCTTTATGCGGCCTTTATGATGGGGCTGATTACTGCAATCATGGGCGGGCGCCCGGGGATGATTTCAGGTGCAACCGGGGCGGTTGCCGTGATCTTTGCACCTTTAATGATTGGACAGATTGAGCTTCATGGACAGCAGGAGGCACTGGGATATCTCTTCAGCGCGGTTATCCTTATGGGGATAATCCAGATGCTGTTCGGGCTTTTAAAGCTTGGTAAGCTGATCCGCCTTGTTCCGCACTCTGTTAAGCTGGGCTTTGCCAATGGGCTTGCAATTGTCATATTTAAATCTCAATTCGAGCAGTTTTATACAGGACATGGTGCCGCGAAGCATCTGCTGGAAACACCCGCACTGCTGCTAATGGTGGGGATGATCCTGCTTACTATGGCAATCAGTCACTTCTTGCCGAAATTGACAAAAGCGTTGCCGGCAACCCTTGTTGCAATTGTGACGGTAACGGTTATTGCCTATATTCTGGACAAAACGGGCACATTTCATATGCGAAACGTACTGGATTTTGTTAAGAGTGATTCACCCGAAACCACAACTATCGCAGCGTCATTGCCGAAATTTGC
>CAZAKU010000052.1:0-5201 GCA_964485765.1 uncultured Lentisphaerales bacterium | reverse complement strand
TACGTACGCGGATGGATATCGGACTGCGTACGCCGCCGCGGGCAGCGAGGAGTGTAGGGATAGAGACCTGGCCCTGCGGGCGGAAAGCGCTATCGGCAAGGCGTGATTTCCGTATAAAGCTACCGGGCAGCGACCGCTCAGTTGCCACCGCCACCAGCATGTGGGTTATGCTGCGCCTCGACACACGCCGCCCGGCGCGGGTACCCCGCCCTATCGCATCCAGAATCCCCTTTACCCCCCCGCTGCATGACGAGGAGAGGTGGGACAGTATAGGCGACATAAAGCCCGGCAACAGCGATCATCTCTTCCCTGTACGGTTGGCCGATATAGATATCAACCGGCACGTTAACAATGTACGCTATCTTGAATGGGCCGCCGAGGCTGTCACCACCCCGGAAAACATCCATGACACAACCATAACAGGGGCTCGCATGGAGTACTTGAATGAGGCGCATCTCGGAGACACAGTGCGGGTTTCATCAACCGTCTCTCCGGTAGGAATCCATTCCAGCTGGCATAACCTGTACCGTGTCAGCGACAGAGAGTTACTAACCCGAATAGAACTGCACACACACCCGCTGCCCGTTTAAACGGCCAGCAACCAACTGGTGCAAACAGAGCGGCATCTTCCGATCAGTCGTTCTCTTCAGGCATATAAGTCAGACGATCTATTTCAGTTGCTGCGATATGATACGCCAGAAGAGCATTCACCAGCTCACCCTCAGCCTCGAATAGTGATCGCTGTGCCTCGATCACCTCCAGCAGCTCAAACTTGCCCTCGCGGTATCCAACAAGAACAGCGTCGCGAGCAGTCTGCATCACAGGGATCACCTTTGAACTAAGTAACTGTACCCGTTTATGGGCGATCGATAGCCCGAAGAACGCTGTTTCAAGATCGGCCAGCAGTTGACTCTTACGGGAAAGGCCACCGGTTTCGGTCTTAGCGAGCTCCGCAATGGCGACAGAGATCTTCCCCTGGTTACGATTGAACAGGGGCAATGGCACATCTATGGCAAATATATATGAATCGGAACCATCTTCCTCAAAGCTCTGGTATCCTATTGCGGCGTCAATATCTGGCACGCGTTCCGCCTTTTCGGCAGACACCTCAGCCCTGCGCAACCTTATCTCCGATTCAATGCGCAACAGTTCGGGATTTCTAAGAAGCCTCTCCTTCAGAACATCCAATGGCACAAGAGATTCCTCGACAACATCGAATTCACATTCAGCAGTTGTAAAGCGGGGGCTCGCCTCTCCCCACATCATAGAGAGTTTTCGTCTTGCGGCAGACAATACCATCTCGGCATCAAGCTCCGACATTTTTGCTACATCCAGCACTGCGTTCAGACGGGCAACCTGAGGTGGAGTCTCCTTCCCGGCCTTGCCTCTCTCGCTAACCGCATCGGCCACCTTCTTCGCCATTTCAACTGCCGCCCCGGCACGCTCAAGCCGTCTCTGCGCAGCAATAACTTCAAAGAAGTAACGCTTAGTTCCTGCTGAGATGTCCCGCTTCGTGCTTTCATGTGCAAATTCAACAATCTCATCATCGGCTTCCGCCATACGTATGCGGCTGGCGCGTTTGCCTCCCAGCTCGAAAGGCTGCTTCAAAACTATCTCCATTTCGGAGGAATCCATCCCCTCGCCATGGCGGTCATACTCCGATATCCCGACCTCCAGCTCAGGGTTTGGCAGAAGGCGTGCCTGCTTCAGGTGACCGGATGCAATATCTATATTATAGCGAGATGCCAACAGAGCAGGGCTAAACCTATATGCCGCCTGCAGGGCGGCATCCAGAGACAACACCCCTTCTCCCGGAGGCACTGGCGACGGGACATGAACATCCTTGCCCATAGCCACTGAAGTCATCACAAAAATGGCGCATAACACCACGTTGGCAAAAGCAAAACCTGAAAGTCTTTTAGTTTTCATAAATATTTCCTTCCTTATCTAATCAGCACTGGAATCGCGACTACGCTCAAGTAAGGGCATCGCGATTACGCTCAAGTAATGGCATCGCGACTACGCTCCAGTAACGGAATCGCGATTACGCTCAAGTAACGGGAGCGGTCTATAAAGGTATCGTAACGCCCCAGCATCATCAAGCACACAGTACCGCACATCCTCGACAACAAAACCTCTACTCTCTGCTTCCTTTCCCCAGTCTTGCATGTGACTCAGCTCTGAATTCAGCGAAATCTCCCGCCGAAATAGCAGAGCGCATATCACGCATAAACTGCATATAGCAATGGATGTTATGCAGTGAAAGAAGACGAAATCCGAGGATCTCTCCTGCATTTAACAGGTGGCGAATGTAAGCCCTGCTGAAGTTTTTGCAGGCATAGCATTCGCATCCCTGCTCGACAGGCGATGTGTCGGAGCTAAAGCGACCGGCCTTTATGGGTATTTTTCCATCACGCGTAAAGGCCGTGCCATGGCGCGCGACGCGCGTGGGCACAACACAGTCGAACATATCTATGCCGCGTGCGACCGACTCAACCATCTGAAGCAGATCACCTACACCCATGAGATAACGGGGCCGCTCCTGCGGGAGCTCTGCCACGCCATCCTCGACCCCCTTCAATAAAACATCCTCCGGCTCACCTACGCTGACACCCCCTACGGCGTATCCATCAAACTCCATTGCTGTCAGCTCACGGGCACACTTCCGGCGCAGCTCGCCGAACTCACCCCCCTGTACAATGCCGAACACAAGCTGCCCTGCCGCCCTCTCCTGCTCACGGCATACTGCCGCCCAGCGCAGTGTCTGCGCTACCGAATTCTCTGCATATGCTGTTTCACAGGGATATGGCACACACTCATCGAAACACATTGCGATATCGCTGCCCAGCAGGCGCTGTACCTCCATAGACTCCACAGGCCCAAGAAAGATGCGCCTGCCGTCAATATGGCTGTTGAAACTCACACCCTCTTCACTGATTTTTCGTAACGCCGCCAAGCTGAACACCTGAAAGCCGCCGCTATCGGTCAATATCGGCCCATCCCAGCCCATAAAACGATGTAATCCGCCGCAATGCGAGATTATCTCCGTACCGGGGCGGAGGAAGAGGTGATATGTATTACCCAAAACGACCTGTACATCCATCTCCGCCAGATCGCGCGGCTCCAGAGTTTTAACCGTTGCCTGTGTTCCGACAGGCATAAAAACAGGCGTTTCAACGACACCGTGCTGAGTCCACAAACGCCCGCAACGCGCCGCCGAAGAGCTGTCATAATCCGAAATGTCGAACTTGCCCGGCAGCTCACAAGCCTCCCCCGCATTACGCCTGGCCAGAGGCAGATCATACCTGGCATTATCTCTTTTATCTGTCAAATCCATGGCCGAGGAGAGTACATCAAATATTTGCAGGAACCAAGCCTGCATCAAGGGACCAGGACTGGAATCATAACCCCGGCAACCCGGCATCCGACCGCGGCAGGCCCCTGAGAACGATACGAATAATAATTATTGTAACAATCCCGGCAAGCAGATTCCCAACTGCCAAACCGGAGAAGACTCCTGCAAGCCCGAATATGCGGCCGCCAGCCCAGGCCGCTGAGACTGTAACAATAAAGCCGCAAACCAGCGTTATCGAAGTAGCCCAGGCCGCCTTTTCCAAAGAATTAAGCGCCGCCGATCCCAGCAGATATACCCCACGTGCACCAAACCCTACACCTGCTATTATAAAGTACAAAACGGCCGTACCAACCACTATTGGATCATTATTGAAGCCTGACGCCACATAGCTGCCACAGAGCAGCAGCGCAGCCATGGCTCCTGTACCCCAGAAGAAACCGAAGCGCATTGCCCAGCGCACACCGGATTCAACACGATCGACTCTCCCGGCACCGATATTCTGACCCACAAAGACGCCGACTACAGCCTGAAGCGCAAAAACGACAGTCATCACAAACGACTCCACCTTCATACCGACACCCATGCCGCCAAGCGTCTCCTCCCCATATGAAGCAACCATACGGGTCAATACCCCCGTCTTAAATGGTGTAATCAGATTATTCATGGCTATCGGCAGAGCATTACGCAGCAAGAGAACCCAGGAGGTGCGAATCCTTTTGAATGCTACGAAGGGCGAAGCAAGCAGATCCACACGGAAGTAGAGAACAGCCAAAACGGCGATGCAGGAGAACAAACGCGCAATCACCGTTGCCCATGCCGCACCGGCAATGCCGAAGGCGGGAAAACCAGCCCAGCCAAAGATAAAGATAGGGTCGAGTACGGCATTTATCGCCATCCAGAACACCATAAGCACACTGGGGAGTGTCGTGTCACCAGTGGCACGAATAGCCATATTGCCTGTCATCGGGACAAATATCAGGGGGACGCCTATGAACCAGATGCGCAGATATGTCATAGCATAATCATGTGCCGCCCCGCCGCCACTTACAACAAGTACCAGATCTTCCAGGAAGAACAGCGAAGCAATCCACAACACTACGGCTATCGCACAACCGAGCAGAATAGCATCTGTAGTTATACGTCTGGGATCACCCCCGGAACCGATCTCCCGTGCCACCGCAATAGAGGTGCTTACACTGAGACCCAGAGAAAGGCTGATAACAACCATTGCAACAGGGAAAGTCACCGTCATGGCGGCCAGTGGCCCCGGACCAAGCTGACCAACAAAATATGTATCGATCATGCCGAAGCCAAGCATCGCGAAGATACCGACAGACATTGGGATACCAAGCTTTGTCAAAAGCAACCACGGTGCGCCCCGTGTCAAATCAATATGTGCCTTCCCTTTTGCCAATGCCTTACACTCCAACCTTATAACGCCGACACCCGGGGCAGCATCTCTTCATACTCAAAAGCCGCTCCCCGGACAAAACAGACAGCAGAGAGGGTATCAAAGTTCAGCTCCTTCAACAACGTCACAGAGCGGCCGCAGAAACGGTTCACGACAGCTTCCGGCATCCATCAGAGTTGCCTTTTGCAATAAACCCGCATACAATGAGCCACTTTCTTACGTGAACCCGCATTACGGTTTCGTTTAAACAATATTGAAATAGAATAACATGTACCTATCGGAAGGGGATGAATATGAGCGCAAAAATCATCGATGGAAAACAGATTGCAGCCGACATGCGGGCCGACATCAGACAGCAAGTGGCAGGCCTTAAGCCAAAGGGTATCGTTCCGGGTCTGGCCGTTATACTGGTCGGAGAAGATCCCGCCTCAAAAT
>CAZAKU010000051.1:0-2724 GCA_964485765.1 uncultured Lentisphaerales bacterium | reverse complement strand
CGAGACGTTCGACGGCCCGCAGACCCTCTATGATTGAAACGAGTTCCATCCGGTTATTGGTTGTCAGTATAAACCCACCGGAGAGTTCTCGCCGTTTCCCGTTATCGATAAGAATGATGCCGTAGCCCCCCTTGCCCGGGTTGGGGCTGCAGGCGCCATCGGCATAGAGGAGGACTGTTTCTTTATCTATCTGCATGGGGGATACTTTCTGGCTGGGGGTACGGTTATGCAATTGGTCATATCAAAGGCTTCATGTCGTTAAAACACTTCACATTAATCGAGGGTGAATCCCTCGAAGGGCTCATCAATCGAAGGGCTGAACTCACTGAATGTCTGTTGTCCGTCGGGGGTGATGTAGACATCATCCTCCAGACGTACGCCGAATTCATTCGGTATCACTATCATAGGCTCATTTGTGAAGCACATTCCCGGTGCAAGCGGGGTACGGTTGCCCTTTACGATGTATTCATGTTCATGGATCTGCAGTCCGATGCCGTGTCCTGTGCGGTGGGGAAGGCCCGGCAGGTTATAATCTGGGCCGAACCCGGCCTCACAGATAACTCTGCGTGCGGCGGCATCGACCTCTTCACACGGGGTGCCGGGAGTGGCCGCATCGAATGCCGCGGTCTGGGCTCTCTTCTCGAGTTCCCAGATATTACGCTGCTGTTCGCTGGGCTTTCCGAATACAATGGTGCGGCTGATGTCGCTGAAATATCCATCTACACTGCAGCATCCATCCATCAGAACAATTTCGTTTTCGCGCAGAGGCAGCTCCTCTTTCAGGCCGTGGGGGAATGATGATGAGATTCCAAACTGGAACGAGAGCCCGCCACCGATGCCATGTTTGCTAAAAAGTTCCTGGCTCAGATCCCTCATGCGGGCCGGCATGATTCCTTCGTGGAGCGACAGCATGCACTCTTTGAAAACGGCGATATTGATCTCGGTAGCCTGCTTCATCAGGGAGATCTCATTCTCGGATTTGCAGGCCCTCATAGGGCGTATTACAGGTTCGGCAGAGGTGCATTCGAGTTGTGGAAGTGCAGATTGAAGTCCATTGCTTATAAAGTAGCGAACATCTTCATTTATACCAAGTCTACCGGTTCGTATCTTCAACGAAGAGAGGATGTCGGCTGTAAGTTTGAAAGGGGATTCCTCTTCGTGCCAGAGATGCAGGTCGAGGTCGATCTTGAGCCTTTCGCGCAGGGCGCCCTCTTCGAAGGCGGGGCATATTATTGATGCTTCGCCGCGTGCAGGGATAATAAGAGCCAGAGTTCGCTCCGAACGCCCCCAGTTTAGGCCTGTGAAATATGATAGGGCCGGGCCTGATTCGACGAAAATGGCATCGATTTTATTCAGAGCCATAAGCTCTTTGGACTTTTCGATGCGGCGAAGCCATTCGTCATTTCTGATATGATTCATGTTATAATTCAGCCTTTCTATGGTGTGGATGCATCGATATATAGTAGGGGTGAAGCGCCACGACGTGAAGCAGTAAATGCAGATTGTTCGTATGAGTCGGGGTCAGAGTACCTTCTTTCTTCTTTTTAGGTATTCAGATTCTTTTACGCGGGTTACTTTCCAAGCTATGGCGCAGACGGGGAAAAGGAGGGGATGGGTTTTGTGATTGCCATACTAAGAATGGACTAGGTGTGGGACTAAGTGTAAGCGACTAAGAGTGTTGCGACTAAGTGCTGGGACTAAGTGTACTGGAAGAAGACCCTATATCCAGTCCACGCGGTCCACAAGGTCAACAAAGTCCACCACTGCGGAAATTGTGGACAGGCAACATTCCGTCATCGCTAATGTGAAAATGAATCAAATCCCGTAGGGATGCCAGCGTTATGTGGCCCGGCGATAAATTTTGCCTGTCCGCAATTCTACTTGCTTCACGCATACGGGCAGTGATAGTCTCTTTTGAATGAAGCGGAGAGTTTATATCGAGACAACCGTTGTCAGCTATTATACTGGACGAACTACGCGGGATCTCTTGGTCGCAGCTCGACAACAGGAAACACGCGTGCTCTGGCCACGACTGTTGTCCGAGTTCGATACCTACATATCCGCTCTGGTATTTGAGGAAGCGAGAGCGGGAGATCCCGAGGCGGCGGAACGTCGACTCGCGTCCATAGAGCCTTTTCCTGTTCTCGATGTCGATGACGATGCGACGGAGCTTGCGGCCCGCCTGCTTGCCGACAAGGCTGTGCCGGAGAAGACGCCATGCATATTGCGATCGCAGCAGTCAACGGTATGGAGTTCATCGTAAGTCTCAATTTCACCCACATAAACAACCCTTTCAAGCGAGCGGAGATTCGGCAATCCGTGGAGTCGGCAGGATACATTTGCCCAGAGATATGCTCGCCCGAATAACTTATGGAGACTGAAGATGAATGATCCTATCGTTGATGAAGTCAGACAGGCCCGTATGATGCAGACGCGCAAATGTAATGATGACCTTGCCACCATCGCCAAAGGCATGAAAGAGATCCAGAGATCCTGTGGGCACCGAATTGTCCGCCTTACCCCAAGGTTGCGCCAGCCGACCTCGTCAATTAGCCGTACGGCCTAGTAAGTAAATTCGGTGCACCCGACATTTTACGACAAAAAGCCGCAGCTATGCTTGGGGAACAGGCCTTCTTTTTACTTTTAGGTACTCAAATTCTTTTAAGCGGGGTTACTTCCCGAGCTATGGCGCAGACGGGGAAAAGGAGGGGATGGGTCTTGTGA
>CAZAKU010000050.1:0-2876 GCA_964485765.1 uncultured Lentisphaerales bacterium | reverse complement strand
GCCTTACTCTCAAGCCATTCGAAAAAACGTCGCACCCCGTACCACACACCATCTTCCCAATCACCCTCACCCTCCATCACCCATGCGCGCTGCTCATCCGTGAGATCACGCCACGGCGTATTTAGCGGGATCTTCCTTCTGCGGGCGAACTTCTCCATCTCCTGCTGACACTCGCGATAGCTGTCGGTCTGCCAGGGACGTACAGCTCCCCCGCGCAGGCTCTTCGCCGCATCCGGCACTACCAACCCCGGGTCCACCCCGATCACCCTTCCAAAACCTTTACAGCATTCGCATGCCCCGACCGCAGAATTAAATGAGAACAGGTTTGTTGAAGGATCTTTGAAAGAGCGATTACACTCGGCACAATGCAGCTCCGAAGAAAACCGCATCTCGGCCTCTTCGTCGGGCTTACCCTCTGTCTGTATCCATACAGACAAATGCCCCTGTCCATGCAGCAACGCGGCCTCAAACGCCTCAAGCCAGCGAGACCTGTATCGTGAGTCCAGTTTCAAACGGTCCTGAATAACATCCAAACGGCGCCCATTGCGACGGTAAATACGCTGATATCCCTGCTTCTCAAGCAGAGATAAGACCTCCTGCTCTTCAAAGTTCTCCGGTACTGTCACCGAAAAGGTCACCACCGCACGCATACCGCGGTACTTTTCATCTCCGTGTATAGATCGCCATATGCTTTGCGGAGTATCACGTTTTACTTCACGATCACATTCCGGACAAAAAAGACGCGCCGAACGCGAATAGAGCAATTTCAGGTGATCATTTATCTCCGTCATCGTCCCCACAGTAGATCGTGATGTCCGCACAGGATTCACCTGCTGAATCGCCACTGCGGGGGGAATGCCATCAATCCGGTCTACATCAGGCTTATCCATGCGATCTAAAAACTGGCGTGCATAGGCGGAAAAAGTCTCTACATAACGCCTCTGCCCTTCGGCATACACCGTATCGAAAGCCAGAGATGATTTTCCTGATCCGCTTACCCCTGTAACCACCACAATACTGTTCAGTGGCAGCTCAAGGTTCAAATTGTGCAGATTATTCTGCCGCGCACCTACAATACGAATACAACCGCTTTTAGCCATTACACTCCCGAATAACTGGATAACAAAAGATCACACCATGCCAAAACCATAGTATTATATTTAATAGCGATCCTGTGCGCGAACCATATTCAGTTTAACTTGTTATCGACTGTTATAATCATAACAGCTACACTTCGACCGTATGTCTGTATGCTCAAAGAAAAGCACCGGTATTAATGGTAAATCCGGCGAGCACTTCGCTATCAACGACCGTATAAGCGAGCGTGACTTCAGGTACTACATTTTTGACTGGGATGACAACATACTGCACATGCCGACCCGAATTCACCTTCTCAAACGTACTCCTGAAGGGTCGTGGGTTCCACACCGGGTTTCGACATCCGTCTATAGCGTGATCAGGGACGACACCGATAACTACCGCCCCCCCGGTGATGACTGGGAGTCCGCTTTTGTTGAATTCCGCGACCTGAACCCCAAGGGCGAAAGCAAGTTTCTGAGTGATACGCGCAAAGCGCTTGAGCGTGCTGTTGCCGGAGGAGACAACGCCGCTCCCAGCTTCAACACCTTCAAGCAAACCCTTATTGAAGGACGTCTTTTCGCTATAGTTACCGCCCGCGGACACAAGACAAACAGCCTGCGTGACGGAGTAGCAATGTTCATCGATATGGTACTAACCGACGATGAGCGCCATGAAATGCTCCGTAACCTACGTGGATACATGGCTTTTTTCGATAATCTGCGCGAAGATCTCTCCAACGAGGATGTGATTGATTACTACCTGAATCTCAACCATTACCACGCGGTGACATCACCAAAATTCAAAGAGAATCTACGTGAAGCCATACCGGGGGCAGAAAGCCCTGAAGAGGGTAAACAGTTCGCCATCAGGGACTTTGTTAACCACATAATCCGAATAGTCTCGAAAGCAAAGGTCCGAAGGCCTATCAGTGTAGGGTTCTCGGACGACGACCCGGGCAACGTTGCTGCAGTTGAAGAATTCATCCGCAAAGAGCTGTCAACCGCATTCCCCGGCGTCCGCTTCGTAGTCTACGACACATCCGACCCCGACCTACCCAACGGCAGAAAAGTTGTTGTCAGCGGGCAAATGGACCTGGGCCTTCTGTAGCGCTCTCCTGTTGCGACCAGAGCCACGGCCGCGACAGCGGCGAGAAAACGGAGCTCGCCGACGAAGCTGATCGCGTGAGTGTCACCGATTAAGGTGGGACGGAGAGTGGGAGGAGATGACAATGTTGACCCAACTGACCCTATTGACCTTGTTGTTGGGACCAGAGATCCGCCTATAGACGACCGAGAGGCCACATACACACCTACCACGGCTTAGAGGCACGGCCCGAAGCCGAAACCCACTCTCCAACTCGCACACGTGATGCCGCTCTGCGGCAAACGTGGCTTCGAAACCTCCGGCCTCGCAGAGGTGGCCCCGTTGGCGCCATTTCGGTGCCCGAGTCTCCGAGGGCTGGAAAAACGCCAGAGTGCGCTGGATGACGGTGCGCAGCAGGTGCCGCAGTACAAGTGTACGCGGCACCCCGATGGCATGTCCGCCGTAGTTCCAAAGGAACGCAGGAGGAAATCCGTCAGACGGCGTGCTCTGGCGGTTCGGTTTTCCAAGAAATGGCGTCAACAATCACACACCCCGCAACCCGCAACCCACAACCCAACTCTCGCAACCCGCTCCTCAACGACCCGCTCCTCAACAAGCCGCTCACCAACAACCCGCGCCCTTCCTGCCTCTGTGTCACCACTAGCGCAAACTCTCCGCGCACCAAACCAGATTCTCTGCGAGACGGTCAATAG
>CAZAKU010000049.1:0-2601 GCA_964485765.1 uncultured Lentisphaerales bacterium | reverse complement strand
GTTCAATAGCAGTCTGATAACGCTCCTCGCTCATGGGGTGCGACGAAAACATACGTGATATCATATCCGGCTGGCTGTGATTCATCTTGCGTAAGGTGTCCATCGCATCGACCATGCCATTGGGGTTCTGTCCGATACAGACGGTGTAATGCATGCCCGTTTCGTCTGCTTCGCGCTCATCTGTGCGGCTGTAGGACGCCTGTAGTGCGCCGGCGCTAATAGCACCCAGTCCCATTGCCAGTTCGGCATAGTCTTCATGCTTCTCTGCAACGTATGCCGATATCCCGGCCATGACTAGACCTGTCAGCGTACTCTGAGCCTGGCTTGAGGCCCTGTGGCGCAGGCAGACATGGCCGATCTCATGCGCAAGGATGGCAGTCATGGCCGCTTCATTATCAAGTGCCAGCATAAGGCTGCGGGTGAAACCGATAGATCCGGCGGCGAATGTGTATGCATTGATAAGGTTTGAGTTGAGAACGCGGAAGTTATATGGCATGTGCGGACGGTGCGATGCCTTGCCCAGCTGCATTCCTATCTCGGTGACATACTCATTAAGTTCAGAGTCCTGTACCGCGCCATAGTCGGCAGAGAACTGGTGTGGAGAGACCATATTGTCCTCTGCAATCTCCTGCGCTTCAGTCATCCATCCCAGCTGACTTTCACCAGTTACGGGATTTGTCATGCATCCGCTGACAAGCGCACCGGCAGCGGCCGTTGTCGCACCTCCCAGAAAAATCCGACGTGATATATGCATACCGTCTACGTTAGGGGTCGATAATTCTCTCTCTGTCATGCCTCTTCTCACCTAGGGTTGAATTTCACTTTAACTCAATAAGTAATGTCCTGTATGAAGGATGCTGGAGTTCACGGTTTTTTCCAGCCAGTGCGGGGAACAGATCGGAAGATATCAGAGCTGGTTTCAGGTGTATGTCGCGCTTTATTTGAAGGAGTATGCGCCCATTGGGTAACGTGGAGCGGGTTGTTACATAATTCACTTCGCCCAGAGTCGAAGGCGCTTTCCAGTTTATATCGGCAGGAATTAACCTGGCATCAACTGTTTCGGGTGGTAGTAAGATTGAATACTCCAGGTTCACATCGCTCTTAGATGGATAATAGAACGGGTTTTCACGTTTGTCGGAGCGCAACCCCAGGATGTTTGATGGTGCCATAGGAAGCTTTAAGTAGAGCAAATTACCATCTCTAACGGCGTATCTCTCTGCATGGACAGTAAATGCTAATTTTCCGGGATAACTCTCAAGATCTGTAAGCAATTCACCTTTTGCCTCGGCAGATTGTGAGACTCCGGCAACCATCTCAAGGTAGTTGCGACGTTTTTCCTCCGGGGATAACTCGTTGTATTTCCTTCTGAAAGAGGAACATGCTGTGCCATGTACCATATTTGTCTGGCTTATGGTTACGCCGCCATCTGCCTCAACATCCAGCACTATAGTTTTTTCGGAACGGTTTTTATATTCTTCGTTAACTTGAATGCGCTTAATTTTGCCATCGGGATATAGAGCCAGGTGTTTGTCGTGCGGGGATGTACCAGGTTCCGCATACTGATCGGTGTCATTTAAGATCACCACGCTTCCATCGGGAAGAGGCACCTCCAGTATTATTGATGAAAACAGGTTTCTTTGGGGTGTTTGTGTAAGGGGTGCCGAAAGAGAATTCATCAGTGGTTCGCTGTTAGCCACCAGGAGTGGGCGGGGATCAAAACCTGCAGATCTCAATAGTGCCGTCAATAGGATCGCCTTATCGACTGAGTGTCCGTACCCATCCTGCAGCACTGTATCTGCGTAACTGAGCTCCTTTAGAGGGAGACGGGTAAAAGATGTGCCTGCAGAACGAATTTTTTTTGCAGTAAAGTCCCGAATAGCTGTTAGTTTCTCTTTAGGAGCGTCTATTCCCGCCACGATCTCCTCTGCCTTTTGACGGCAAAGATTATCGTGTGAGGCAGCGCTGTTAAAAGCTGCCATAACTTCTGTTTGGTAACGCTTCCAGTCTCCCGTAGAGATGAAAAGGGTAGGGGCATATGCCCAACCGGGCGGAAGCGACTCCTCAAGCTTTATGGCCTGCTGATTCTCTGTCTGCCACATTGTTGTTGTGAATCCACTTTTTTGTGTAGTCGTGCAGAGAAGATCTCCTCCACGTACACTGGAAGACAAAGGCATATCGGTTGGGCGAGTGACAGAGAGCGTTGATTTACTGACAGGGTCCTGTCGCCTGAATGTTTTAGATGTACTGAAAAAGGGAACGCCGAAAGCTTCCCTTCTAATGGTGTACTGAATGTGACTACCAAGTTCTACACCGGGAAGGCTGATTACAAGTGTTTTTCCAGATGGGTAACGAGGTGCTCCGCCTACCCAGGATGCATCCATGAGGTTCTTTTCCTCTTCGATGACACTATGCACTGTGCCATCTAGGTTGGATACAGTTGCTGAAACAAGTTCGACCTTCTGCCAGGCCGGATTGTAGCCAAGTTTGATTACTGAGTTATCCTTTTTGCCTGCATATGTATGAATAACTTTTGAAAGACTTTGTGTTACAACCCAGCTTCCCGGGGCGCTCAACACAATGTTCACCTCATCATTCAGTATG
>CAZAKU010000048.1:0-3103 GCA_964485765.1 uncultured Lentisphaerales bacterium | reverse complement strand
GTATTACATCAGAGACACTCACTTGGCACATGTCGTGCGATTAACTCAGCAGAATATGTCGACCTACGGTTGGTCGTCAGAGACAAGTGAGGAAAACATGTACATACATACTGCTTTGAAACGAAAAGGCGCAACAACCAGGTTCCTTTGCATGGCTACCGCAATATGCGCTCTGGTTACAATTACCAATATAGGCCTTGGTGCGGGAACTTTGACCCCCAACGGATCACCCGACACCCCGTTACAGATAAGAGACCACCATGCCGATGTCGTTATAAATAACGGGTTTGCCAAAACAGAGGTAACCCAGACATTCTTCAACCCCAACAGCAATGCCCTCGAGGGGATATACTCTTTCCCTATCCCTAAAAGTGCCAGTCTCTCGGAGATGACCATCTGGGCCGGAGAGAAGGAGATGAACGGTGAAGTGCTCACAAAGGAGGAAGCCGACAAAATTTATGAAGAGGAGAAGGAGAAGGGAAATGACGCCGGCAAAGCCGAAAAGAACAGCTACCAGACTTTCGACTTCTATATAGCCAACATAGCGGCACAGAGCGAAACAAAGGTCCGATTTGTCTATTACCAGCCACTGGAGATTGACACCGGTGTGGGGAAATACCTCTACCCGCTGGAATCGGGTGGAACGGATGACCTGGCAGAATCTTTCTGGACTCAAAACGAGAAGGTTGATGGTCAGTTTTCAGTACATATAGAGCTGAAATCGGCATGTCCCGTAAAAGATGTACGCGTACCATCGTATACCGCCATAGCGCAGATCCAGCAACAGAACGAGGGCCACTACACCATAGACATGAGTGCACAGGACGCAGCGCTGAACAAGGATTTCATCATGTATTACCGTCTGGCAGATGACCTGCCGGGCAGAATAGAGGTGATCCCCTACCGTAGCGATTCCTCCGGGCCGGGCACCTTCATGATGGTGGTGACTCCCGGACTCGATTTGAAGCCTCTCACTAATGGAGCCGACTACATCTACCTGCTCGACAAATCGGGCAGCATGAGCGGAGGCAAGATACAAACCCTCGCCAAGGGTGTATCCCGCGCCGTGAGTGGTATGCGCCCGCAGGACCGGTTCCGCGTTATAACGTTCGACACGTCAGCCAGAGAGATCACAACCGGCTGGGTCGCGGCGACACCCGAAAACATCAGGAAAGAACTACGCAAAGTCGAGAAGATCTCGGCTGGCGGGGGCACTGACATCCATTCCGCACTAAGTCTCGCAATTAAAAACCTCGATGACGACAGGGCAACCAGTATCGTCCTGGTAACCGACGGCGCAACCAATACAGGGATTATAGCCCCGAAGAGATTCCATGAACTGCGCTGGAAGTACGATGTGCGCGTGTTCGGTTTTGTAATGGGCAACAGCGCTAACTGGCCGCTGATGCAGATGATAGGTGATGTAAGCGGGGGATTCTCGGTAGGAGTATCCAATGACGATGATATAATAGGACAGATCATGCTGGCCAAGAGTAAGGTCTGTCACGAGTCACTCCACGACGCCACTATCAAAATAGGCGGTGTTAAAACCTACGACACCACCGATAAGCATATCGGCAAGATCTATCGCGGCCAGCAACTCGTACTATTCGGGCGTTACGACAAAGCCGGCCCGGCGACAGTATCGCTGCATGCAAAACTGACCGGTGCCGACAAGAGCTATAGCGCTAATTTCAACTTCCCCGAAACCGATACCGACAACCCTGAAATAGAACGTCTATGGGCACTGAACCAGATTGAGCAGCATAAAAGCATGGCATCCGTAGGGCTGCTCCCGCCAAAGGAGCTGGAAGAGGTAGAGCGCAACTACGGCCTGAAATACCAACTGGTTACCGACGAGACCACCATGGTAGTGCTGAGCGACGAAACCTTTGCGCAACGCGGAATAGAGCGTCATAACAAGACGCGCGTTGCAGAGGAGCGAGTCGCCCAGTCCGTACGTGCCAAACAACCCCCGCGCAACTACAACGTCAGTGCCGGACAAAACACATTCCCAAAACCGGCACCCAGAATCGGCGGCGGTGGCGGAGGTGGCGCACTCGACCCCATAACGCTCCTTACAGTAATTATAATGGGAATTCTTGGCGCAGGCGGTATTCGTAAACGCAGGAAATGATGATCAGCCAAACCATAACAACAGGCATGCGGCGCCCCTGGGGCGCCGCACTGCTTGCAGCTGCAGTTGCAGCAGCACTATTCATGATTCCCGGCACTGCCGCATTCCTGCAGTACGATCGTTCCCTGATTGCCAACGGCGAAATGTGGAGATTGCTCACATCACACTGGGCACACTGGAACTACGATCATCTCTTCTGGGATGTTACCGCCTTCTTTCTGCTATCAGCATTTGCCTTCAGCATAAGCCGCCTGCGCACTGCGGCTCTCATATTGCTGTCCAGCAGCCTCATACCGCTGGCAGTATGGATCTGGCTGCCAAATATGAACTACTACCGGGGGCTCTCCGGTATAGACAGCGCGCTCTATCTTTTCGTAGCCTGTTGCTGGATGAAGCAGGCTAAACGTTCGGGAGATGCATTTCGCTTCATACTGCTGCTCACACTGATTGCGGGATTCTCCGCAAAGGTCATTTTTGAAATAACCACCGGCAAAACCCTCTTCGTACAATCAATGGGTAAAGGTGTAATTGCAGTCCCCCTGGCACATATAGCCGGGGCAGCAGCCGGAGTGCTGATGAGCCTTACTGTTAAACGCTCACCCGAAGAGAGCGGTCAACTCAATCAGTAATGCCCGGGCCGCCACCTACCGGATCCATGCTCATCCTCCGGTGACCAGTTTCCAGTCACCCTCACGCACGGCCGCATTTCCCTCATGCTCCCGGAATAGAAGCGTCGGAGAAACCCATGTCATCGTTCAGAATTAGAATGATATTTGGCTTTCTCATGGACCGATTGTACCCCGCCCCAATACCCCGTCGAATAACGCGGTTTAGATTTTTCGGTTGCGCACAACATTACACGTCAATCTTGACAAACTCACAGAATCCATCTCTAATTAACCGCGTGTAACGACAACCTTCTTTCATTTCACAAAGGGCATAACAAAATGACACCTAACATTATCG
>CAZAKU010000047.1:0-4363 GCA_964485765.1 uncultured Lentisphaerales bacterium | reverse complement strand
GCTCTCACCTTACGGGAGAAATAAACCCTCCTGCTTATGCGGAAAAATGCCGATGCAGCACAGACGACGCCCACAAGAAGCAGGTACGCCATAAGGATGAATGTAATAGATTCTGCGAGACTCATATGCCCCCATCGTATAGAATATTTTTCGCTATGAAAAGCACTACATATTTTATTATCGCCCGGGACGGGTCATTTTTCGTATATTAACGGCTCCTTAGTAGAGAAGAAGGGGTATAGCAATGGATAAACTACTGCAACCCATTTTATGCTGAAAACATTTAAGGACCAAGGCATCCTCATGGAGCAGGATGAAAGAACAATGAAAGACTCACAATCTCACCCTAACTACGTAGCTCCGTACCTATCGGATATCCCTAAATCAGGTATACGCGATTTCTTTGAAATCGTGAGCACCCGTAAAGATATAATCAGTCTCGGAATTGGCGAACCAGATTTCGATACTCCCTGGCACATACGTGAAGCGACTATCAATGCGCTTGAGAACGGAGAGACCTCCTATACATCGAACCTGGGATTACTGGAGTTGCGCGAAGAGATCTGCAAATATCTGAAGCGCTTCCATCTCAAATACGATCCGGTTACCGAGACAATCATCACCGTTGGTGTAAGCGAAGCGCTTGATATCGCAATCCGTGCAATCACGGAACCCGGCGACGAAATAATATATCATGAGCCATCCTTTGTCGCATACGCACCATTAATACAGATGGCCCGAGGCGTGGCCGTACCGGTTACAACCACCATGGATCAGCAATTCCGAATTACCCGCGAATCTCTCGAAGCCGTTGTAACCCCACGCACCCGTGCTCTTCTGTTGAACTTCCCCACCAACCCCACAGGTGGTGTCATGCGGCAGGAGGAGCTGCAGGAGATTGCCGATTTTGCGATTGAGCACGATCTGGTGGTATTAACAGACGAGGTATACGGCGAGTTAACATACGGGGCAAAACATGCATCCATAGCTGCAATCCCCGGTATGTATGAGCGAACAATCTACCTGAACGGCTTTTCGAAGGCATGGTCGATGACAGGATTCCGCATTGGATTCGCATGCGCTCCCCCTGCCCTGCTGGAGGCCATGATGAAGATTCACCAATACTCTATGATGTGTGCATCTATCATCAGTCAGCGGGCCGCTATTGAGGCCCTGAAGAGGGGTGACGAAGATGTCAAAAACATGCGTACATCCTACGAGCAGCGAAGGCACCTTATCTGCCGCGAACTTAACGAGATGGGGCTGAAATGCCATCTTCCGTCAGGAGCATTCTACGCATTCCCGGATATCAGCTCCACCGGACTGGATTCATCCACCTTTGCCTTTAGGCTTATCGAGGAGAAGAATGTGGCCTGTGTCCCCGGTGCGGCATTCGGCGAGTCTGGTGAAGGATTCGTCCGCTGCTGCTATGCAACAAATGTTGACCTTATAAAAGAGGCCATGAGCCGTATGGCCGATTTTGTTGCGAGCTGCAAGAAATAAGCACTGAGCAAGATCGACCGAAGTCGTTCGCGTTGAATCCCGTAGGGCTGACATTTCGCCTCGTTGGTCCTGTCCGGGGTATCAGCTAATCACTCTTTCTCAATGAAAGCTAGTGCCTCAACGACTACTTGCCTACGGGTGTAATGAGCTTTATTGTTTGTCGTTCACGAATAACCCACTCAGTATGGTTTGGGAGAATATTTAAGCATGCAGATTCTAAACAGACAGTCCCGTCGCTTCGCAAGGGATATGACCTTTGCGATTCTTATCGTTTCAGTGGTTGTAATTGCGCCGGTGATCTACTTTTCAGCACAAGCCAGGCGCAGCATCTCAGAGCAGTATATTAATGGTGCAACAGGTGCGGCAGTCATCAAGTTCAGGGCCATGACCGATTCAACGGTTTCGATGCTTACGCTGGTTCGTGACTTAGGCGTATCCTCTCGAACCCCAATGTCTGATTCCGAGGAGATGAATCGCCTGTTTTTTCCATTTCTGAAACGTAACGAGATGCTGTTCGGAATCTGTGTTGGCAACAGTAATGGCGGTAGTTACTACCTTCGACGTGAGGGAGAGGAGCTCATCACAAGGGAGATAGGTGAGGCAGGAATAGCAGATAACACAGCTTCCAGGCTTTGGAGCACAGATGGCAAGATGCTCAAAGAGGAGACTGTTACCTCTGATTTTGACCCGCGTCTACGCCCCTGGTTCACTCCTGCACTCGCATCTCAAGGTGTATTCTGGACCGATCCATACAAGTTTTTTACTGGCGGCAACGTAGGTGTAACAGCATCAGTTGCATTAACAAACAGTAACGCTGATACGCCTGTAGTCGTCGCCTTCGACATGCAGCTCGATGATCTTTACGTAGATATGCAGAGTCAGGCACCCAGTGAGAACAGTAAGATCTATATATTCCGTCGTAATGCCAGCAGGTATGTTCCAAAAATGAGAGAAACGGAATCCGGTTTCATCCCGGTAGATGACTCTCCCGAAGACCTTATCAGCAAAGCGCACAGCCTCTGGAAGAGGGCCTCCGGGAGCTCCTTAGATGCACTGAAATTCCGTCACGAAAACAGGACTTGGTGGTGCGGGTTCGAGTCACTTGACAACGTGAAACATGACACATGGATCGCTGTACTTGTACCGGAAAGAGATATAACGGGAGATGTCAGCCGTCGCAGGAAAAAACTTATGCTTGCGGGGCTGGGTGTAATCATTTTTTGTGGAGGAGTTCTATTCTGGATTGTCCGGCGATACGGACGCTCAACTCTGTCGCAGGATGAGCCTTACGACCCGAATGACCTCGAAGGGAGTGTAAGGCGTATAATAGCCAGGGGTGAAGGAAGAACGATAGAGTTTAAAGCCACCATGCGAATGAACCTGCACACCAAGAAGCCGGGCAAGGAGATTGAGGTAGCCTGGGTCAAGGCTGTTGCTGCATTCCTGAATACAGGCGGGGGAACTCTTCTCACAGGTGTAACGGATGCAGGCGAAATAAGCGGGCTGGAGGCAGATGTCTTTGAAAACCAGGACAGGTGTCAGTTACATTTCAAAAACATAATCGCCGCACATCTGGGTGCTGAACGTTCGAAATATATCCGTTTCAATATAGTAATTGTAGATGAGAAACAGGTGGGTGTCATACGCTGCGAAGCATCCAAAGAGCCTGTGTTTATGAAGCACCCGAAAGGTGAGGGATTCTTTATCCGTAACGGCCCCTCCAGCGATGAATTGCCGGTTAGTGAAGCCCTGGAATATATTAAGCACCGCCGCAGGTAAGTAGTAATTAGTGGCGCAACCATATCCCAAAATTGAAGAACAGCAAGAAATCGGCACCTATTTTCGGCAGTTAGACGAGTTGATTGCAAAGCATGAGACGCAGGCTTCAAAGCTGAAAAGGATCAAAACAGCCTGTTTGGAAAAGATGTTTGTTTAAGGAAATGGGAAGGAACCACGGAAGAGATGGAATACGCAGCGGAGAGATGAAATGAAAGAGGAACTGACCCCGACCGGTACGGCACTGCTGATGGATCTCCGACAAATTATAGAGCAGGGCAAATCTCGGGTGGTTGTTGCGGTCAACAGCACGCTGACGCAAACCTATTGACATGTCGGAAAAAGGATCAATGATGAGGTCTTGAAAGGTGAACGTGCCGAGTATGGACGACAGGTTATTACCTCATTGGCCGATGTGCTGGTGACGCAGTATGGAAGGAGTTTTGAGGCAAAGAACCTGCGTCGAATGATGCAGTTTGCTGAACTTTTTGATGATCTGGAGATTGTCGTTCCGCTGGCACGACAATTGAGTTGGTCCCATTTTCTGATAATCATCCCTCTGAAAAGCATGGATGCCCGGCAGTTCTATGCAAAGCAGGCCGTTCAGTCAGGATGGAGCAAAAGAGAATTGCGAAAGCAGATCGAGCGAAAAGCCTTCGAACGATCCGAAATTGCCGACAGCAAACTAGAGTTGCGCAAGACGTCAGCGCTGGCAGGTCATTTCAAAGACCCCTATTTCCTGGATTTTCTGGGATTGAAGGATGGTTATCTGGAGGATGAACTGGAGCAGGCCCTTATTAGTGAGTTAGAGCAGTTCATTCTGGAGCTAGGTAATGGATTCGCTTTCGTGGAGCGTCAGAAACGGATGATTATCGATGGCGATGACTTCTATCTTGATCTGCTGTTCTTTCACCGCAAACTGAAGCGACTTGTTGCAGTTGAGTTGAAGATCGACCGTTTTAGAGCGGGCTTCAAGGGGCAGATGGAGCTCTACCTCAACTGGCTGGATAAATATGAACGACAGCCCGGTGAAGAGGCCCCCATTGGCCTGATTCTCTGTGCTCAGGCAGGCACGGAGCAGGTG
>CAZAKU010000046.1:0-19674 GCA_964485765.1 uncultured Lentisphaerales bacterium | reverse complement strand
GGATGTGGGAAACCGTGCCGATCTTGCTCTGATAGACTTATCCCGATCATGGTGTATCAGTGAATCAGACATCCGCTCAAAATCATGCAACTGCCCCTTTATAAAAAGAACAGTTAATGCCAAACCTGTCATGACAATTTGTAACGGACGAATAACACACAATTTGCTACAATAAACCGTGTTGACAAAAGTTCGGCACCCTGACAGACTTCTACTTAAAGACCATATCTTGAAAGGATCCCCTGTTTATGGCTCATCTTGTAATACTTGACGGCTCTCGCATTGACGAAAAAATCGAATTAAGCAGCTCCGAAACAACGATTGGTCGTGCTGACGATAATTCAATTCCTCTCCACGGCCCCTCTGTTTCCGGGCACCACTGCCTTATCCGTCACCTGAAAGACAGCTACGTCATCATAGACCTCGACTCAACCAACGGCACCAGCATAAATGACCGCCATATCAGCAAAGAGGTGTTACGGAGGGGTGACATCATCAAACTGGGCACTATGCCAGTAAAGATCGAAGGCAACGACCTCCCCCCCGGCGAAAATCACGATAATGAAAACAGCGGCAGGGACACAACCGAACCGATCGAAGATCATCACGCAGAAGAGGGGCAGGCAACGCGACACGTTGACATTCACCCCAGAACGAGATCAGATCAGGAACCAGTCCCGGTAATGAAAGATTTCGGAAAGAAGCACGACAGCCGCAACGTCTGGATAACAGTAATCATTATTCTGTCCGTTGTAATAGTCGGCGTCATGGTATGGCTTATCAGCCAATCGCTTCGAGGCTGAAGAGGTACTGCAGCCTAGCCCGCATATTTCTCATGAGTAGTCTGCTGCGAACGCGTATAGCACTGCCATTAGCGAACGGTGCGTGGCCAAGGATGGCCCTGGCAGAAATTAAACCGCAGGCTGAGGGTTAGACCCGTTTTTGCGTGCCGACATATACTGCATAAACTGCCGCACAAAGAATAGCCCGACGCCGATACAGATGGCGCTATCCGCAACATTGAATGACGGGAAGTGCCAGGCGCCGAATTGGAAATCGAGAAAATCAATCACATACCCCTGCCGTACACGGTCGACCAGGTTCCCGATAATGCCGGCACACATCAGCCCGTAACCCGCACGAGCCATCGTACCCTCACTCAGGAACTGTTTGCGAGCGTGCACAAGAAAGGCCAGCATGGCCACCGAGACGGCAATTAAGGGCCAGCGATGCCCTGAGAATATGCCCCAGGCTGCACCTTCGTTCTGCACATAACTCAGGCTGAAAAATGAGGGGATAACTGTGATACTGTCGTGCACATCAAAAAGCGACTGGACCAGCAGTTTCGTCAGCTGATCCAGCACTGTCACACCCACGATGATTACATGAACCCACATATTACTACTGGAACCGGGTGCGGATTGCAGAATAGTTTGAGTGATTGTCTTCGAGCTCTGATTGACACCCAATGCAGTTCTTCACAAAAGGCAGAGCTTTGAGCCGCGCCCGCTCGATAATCTTCTCACAGGTACCGCAACCGCCGTAGCTGCCCTCGGTCATACGGCGCAGCGCTTCATCAATCTCAAAGACCATTTCCTGCTCTGTGCCGGCACGCTCAAGCGAGAAGAGCCGCTCAAACGCATCGGAGCCATCCTCTTCCGCATTCACCTCATCGTCACGCGTAAGGGATTCATTGCGCAGTGTTGCAACCTGCTCAGTGAGGCGCTCTCGCATTGCAATCAACATATCCTTGAACGCACGCACCTCCTTCTTGGTCAGAGGTTTTTCGGAACCAGTGGGACGCGTACCGCGAACATTCGAAGCCGCTCTTTTAGATCTTTCGCGGGCCAATGCCTTTGCGCGTTCACGAGCAACTTCTGCTGCGGTAAGAGAACTTTCCGTTCGCACAACGGGAGCAGCCTTCTTTACAGCAGGAGCTTTCGCATCAGATTTACTCTTTTTTGCAGCAGCGGCATTAGCCTTCTTAAGATCCTCCTGCAGAGTCTCCTTCGCCTTCGCCGCCGCCCTTTCCTGTGCCTTCACAGAGGGCTTCTTTGCGCCAGCTTTTGCCGCAGGTCTCTTTTTTACACTTTCAACTGTTTTCTTTGCGGGCGCCACATCCGCCTTTTTCGCGGAAGCTGCGGGGCTCTTTTTGCTCTTTTCCACCATCATTTCGCTCCATATCGAAATCTATATGTTCCTAAGAAATGGCCAAGGAGGGTATCAGTTATCCTCAGGTATGTCAACCCACTCCAATCCATTTTCGAACATCTTCACCGAGAGGAGAGACCTCAACGATCTTCGCCTCAGTCGTCGCCTCGCCGGGAAGCTCAACGGAGTCACCGGCACCTTTACCCATCAATGCCTCAGCCAGGGCCGAGCGTGAAGAGACAATCGAAAGCTCTTCATCTCTATCCCATTCACCCAGAATGACATAGCTCAAAGTTTCGCCGCCCTCCTTTTCCAGCAAAACGGCTGTCCCCATACCCGCGGAATCTGTCGGAACTCCCTTAAAATCAGTTCCTTTAACCTGCGACAAATCATTCTCATATTCCGCTTTTCGACGCATAAGTAAGCGCTGTGCATCTTTAGCCGACTGATACTCAAAATTCTCACGAAGGTCACCATAGCTGCGACCATGCGCAATATCGCGACTGTTCGCCGGGATATCCACTTCGATGATTTTTTTCAGAGCATCTTTGCGCTCTCTGAGGCTGCGCCAGGAGGTAAAGCGTCCGGCGAAAGGCTCAGGATCTTCCTCCTCTGCGTTGTCGGCTACCTGCTTTGTCAGATCAGGATTCAGTTTAATGATGCGTCCGATCAGAGAGCGCTTCGATGATGAATCCCATCCCTGCATGCGCTGCAGTCTCTCAATAATACCACGCATGTCGTCCTGACTCATGCGGGAGAGGCAGTCCTTCACCCACGCCAACCTTTCGAACAAGCGTGTCACCTGATTCCGCATCTTCAGCGTATCGGCACCCTCGGTCGTCTCCAGCACAGAGATTGCCTGAGCCATAAGGTCAGACATTGCGACAAGGCCCCCATCGACAGCAATTTCAACATTACGGCATCCCCATACAACCAGGGGCGGCGATGCTGTACGGCCGGAGTAGAGAATATTTACACGTTGTCTGGCCTGCTCAGACCAGTCTGATTCAAACAGCTGAGTGATGGCTTCATTCAGCAGACTTGAGGTCATCTGCGGGATCAGCCTTATAAGTCCGAGAGCGACCTCTTCCGTGCCGTCCAGAAGGAACTCAATCAGAGAGCGGATCTCCTTCACGGGCAGGGTCTGTGCCGCCTGCATCAGGGCGCCATGATTCTCAAGCTCTCTGCGGGCATCCTCGAGGCCCACAGCATCGGAATCGAGCTCCAGTCTGCGAGCCTGCATGGCGAGTCTGGACATCAGAGCCGGATTACGGGTTGTTCCAAGGATTGCAAACGCACAGCGTTCTGCCAGAAGAGCCAGTCCTTCTTGTGTGATCTCATCTTTGCCGGACTCCTCCAGCTCATTCATAAGAGAGAGGATCTCTGCCGGATCGCGCACCTCACCAACAGACCTAGCCCATTCGTCATCGTAGCATTTCCTGCTTTTCCGCAGATGTATCAGCTCCGTACGTCGAGCAGGCATCTCAATCAAGGGATCGCTCTTAAGCACCTTGCGGGCCGACTCCCAGAAGGACTTCCATGGCTTCTTGCCAAGCACATCCTGGGTAAGAATATCCTCAAGCCTATTTAGACTGAGTGGACCAAAGCTGCGCAGCGTCAACTTCACCAATTCTCCCGGCGCACTCTTCACCATCGCCTGTATAGCCTCAGGCTCACGGTATACACGTGCCAATACATGCCCATCTGTGAGCACGGTAAGGGTCTCCCCGGCGTAACCGAATGCCAGCTGGTGCCCACGCTTGCGTGAAAAGTCGATCGTCACCTTGCGATAAAAGTCATCCAGACGCTTAACCTCGCCATAACCCCAGGTGTGGTCATGAACAAGTACTCCGGCTTTTAGCGAGAGCAACACGCACATACGCCTGACAGCCTCGGAACAGCCTATTTCGCCCAAACCTGCGCTATCTATCAGCGCATGTGAGTTGCGGTCCGTAAAAACTTTTCGAGCCGCTGAGCGTATACTGCGACCAAAATCTATATCCTCAGCATGCCAGGCCGACCGCTGAGCAAGAACACGCAGCAAACCACCACATTCCTCCTGCTCTATAAGGGTTTCCTGCAACATCTCCGCAAGCTGGTCACCACCTTCACCATCAACCGATGCCAACATTTCAAGCATCTCTTCCACAGGTAAAGGACGCTTTTCAAGTGCCTCAAGAAAGGCTACTTCAATATCTGATGCTGTTTTTAGCTTCATTCCTGCCTCAACTTCCATTACGGTTTCCTACATCTCAACACGTTTCGCCGGGAGCGAACGTGGTACTTCCAAACAAGAACCGGACAAAATAGCATACATTTATCGTGAATAAAAGAATCGAACGCGCTTCTCGCCAATTACTTTCTATCCGTGTCAACCAGCAGACACACGGACGATCTCTCAGAGATCAACTATCCTCAGCATTGAAGCTCTCGAATCGGCAGGCCAAAAACCTGCTCGATACGAGGCGAATACTGGTGAACGGTCAACGTATATGGATGGCCCATCATACACTTCACAAAGGTGACATGATTGAGGTACCACAGGACCTGATCAATCGGGACGTTAAGCGTGAACCGATCAAAATACTGCGTCAGGCAGACCCCTACATGATCATTGCGAAACCGGCAGGGATACTGAGTAACGGGCCCAAAAGCACCGAAACAGAGCTCCGAACACAGCTTAAGAATGACAATCTGCTCGCCGTGCACAGGCTTGATCGCGACACTTCGGGCTGCCTAATCTTTGCAAAGACTGAGCAGGACATGCAGAAGATCATCCCTGTTTTCCGCGAGCGACGCGTCATAAAGGTCTACCATGCAATCGTGCTGGGCTCCTATGAACAGGACAAAACCACCCTGCATAACACCCTGGATGAGGAGGAGGCGCTTTCACATATTCAGTGCCTCAGCAGATCGAAGGATGCCAGCTACCTCTCGATACGCATAAGCACCGGCCGACGGCACCAGATCCGCAAACAGATGGCCCAACAGCGCCACCCCGTGCTGGGAGACCCCAAATACGGGCCGAAACGGATAACAGATCCGCGTTTTGCGGCTATTCCACGCCAGATGCTGCACGCACGCGATGTAGAATTTCCTCATCCCGACACCGAGGAACCGACCAGGGCACATGCACCTTTACCGCCCGATTTCCTTCAGACATTACGCGCATTCGGGCTTAAATAGAAACGATTCAGGGCATATTGCCCTGAATCACTCCTCTAATCTGAAATTGTTCCGCTGTACAGCGATCTGCCGGAGCCTAAATTCCGATCTCCGTGGCATCCATTTCCGCTTTGCCGGACTGGTCGTCAACAGGGGTATTGTCGGTAGAGTCCTTATCCACAGCATCCCCTGTATCCCCTGTATCCGCATCTCCCCCTGCCTCCGCATCTGTTGCATCAGGAGAATCGTCATCGGATTCTCCATCGGCATCTCCATCGGCGGAATCAACAGCAGCATCTTCCGGCCACTGATTACCCTCCTCCGAAACGGGGATCACAAGATCTACACCATTCTCTACTTTGACCTCTCCTGACGAAGTGCGCTTTACCGGTGGGCCGTAGCGCCCGTAACGACGCTGATCACGGTTCATATCGTGCAAAATCAGGTCATAATTAGCAGAAAACACCTTCCAGTGCTTTAGCTTGAACGACAGCGATTTATCAAGCACTATCAACAGTTCTGCGATTGAGGGCGACTCAACTTCACTAACCGCGGCTTCCCAGTTTCGCTCATTCCGAAGGAGATCCGGGACCCGGTCGCCGCCAAAGAAAACGACATGACTGACATCGCCGCGAAAGCAGCGACCCTCGCGCCAGCTCGACAAAGCTAACTTCCTCCAGCGCCACTCAGTCTGGTCAAAGACATAAAAATCATGTGTGCCGTCGAGTTTACTACTGTAACAAACCATCTCCAGATCCCCGGGGCGAGCCGAACGGACATCAAACATAACATCAACCAATAATTTGCGTGATGGGGCCACAAGCGCTGTTCTTTCAACAGCCTGTGCCGAACATACCAGCATTATCATTGCGAACACCGCGGTCATAATTTCCCGTATCATAATATAGCCTCCATCCACTTTTACACTTGCCACCCAGCCCGTTATGCGGGTAAACGCCATTGCTTTACTCGACATAAAATAGAACACAATGACACCAGTAAACGCGCCTTATGACGATTCGTCAATCGATTTCTACAAATAAAAAAGGGCTGCGGAAAACCGCAGCCCTCAGATCTCTTTTCAAAGTAACATTTCCATTAACCTGCAGCGGGTTTCCCCAGAAGTTCACGGATCGCTTTTGTAAGCATCGGAACAATTTCCAACACATCGCCTACCAGTCCGTAGGTCGCCACATTGAATATCGGAGCATCGGGATCTTTGTTGATTGCAATAATAATCTCCGCCGAGCCCATTCCGGCCAAATGCTGAATCTGACCGCTGATACCGCAGGCAATATAAATCTTTGGGCAGACGGTTTTACCGGTCTGGCCGACTTGGTGAGAATAGGGTATCCAGTCGGCATCTACAGCCGCACGAGATGCACCGACACCACCACCTATCACTTCGGCCAGCTCTTCAAGAATGGAGAAATTCTCCGGCTTCTGCAAACCGCGTCCACCCGAAACGATCACATCAGCTTCCGCGATATTAATTGTTCCGCTCTCTTCAGGCACATACGAAAGGCGTTCGGTGCGAGCCTTGAGCAGCGCTTCCGCCACCTCAACCATCTCGATCTCACCGCTGCGACCAGGCACTACCTCGGCCTCTTTCATAACCTTATGGCGCACTGTAGCCATTTGCGGGCGATTATCGGGCGTAATAATCGTTGCCATGATGTTACCGCCGAATGCAGGGCGTGTCTGAAGCAGATTCCTCGTCTCGGGATCAATCGCTAAACCGGTGCAGTCAGCCGTAAGCCCCGCCTCAACCGATACAGCCACACGCGCGCAAACACTACGCCCGACAGTAGTTGCACCGCAGAGAACGATTCCCGGCTTATGCTTCTCAATAAGATCCACCAGAACCTGAGCATAACGCTCATCCTGGAAATAAAGTAACTCAGGGAGGTCTGCCACAAGAACGCGATCAGCGCCACGTTCGATGAGCTCCTGCGCCTGGGGCTTGATGTCACTTCCCAGCAGAACAGCACAAAGCTCCTGCCCGAGTTCATCCGCCAGCTTACGTCCCTCTCCCAGAAGTTCGAAAGTTACAGACTGGATCTCTCCATCGAACTGCTCGGCAAAGACCCAAACTCCTTTAAACTCAGAGAGGTCCGCCTTATCCTTTTTCTCAACCTTTTCAGGCATTGAAAGCGCGCCGAAAGGGCACGATTTTACGCAAGCTCCACAGCCTACGCATTTATGTCCATCAACAATTACAAGACTATCAGCCATCGGTCCTCCGTCCTCGCCTTACGACGCAGCGCCGATAACGGCGTCTTTAATATTTTCAATCAACTGTGCGACCATCTCATGAGGTTCGCCTTCGAAGCGCTGACCACCCTCACGCGGTTTGGGTGCAAACACCTCTAAAACCTTTGTAGGCGATCCATCCAACCCGAGTTTCTCCGGGTCCGCATCCAGATCTGATGCACCCCAAACCGTTATCTGCGCCTTGCGGGCAGCCATCTTGCCTCTAAGAGAGGGCAGTCTCGGCTCATTTATCTCTTTAACCACTGTCAGAACGCAGGGCAACGGTGAACGAATCACCTCGTAGCCACCTTCGAGCAGGCGCTCAGCGACGATATTCTCATCATCAAGCTCCTCGATCTTGCGAACGTAAGTGATTTGAGGCATATCCAGGTGAGTTGCCACGCCGGGACCAACCTGAGCTGTATCACCATCAGAGGCCTGCTTTCCAAAAAGGATAATGCCGGCATCACCAATCTTACGTACGGCCTGCGACAGGGTATAGCTGGTTGCCCATGTATCGGAACCGGCAAAGGCCCGGTCCGAGACCAGAACAGCCTCATCGACGCCCATGGAAACTGCTTCCCTCAATGCCGCCTCGGCCTGGGGGGGTCCCATCGAAACGGCTACCACCGTTCCGCCTACTCTTTCACGGATTCGAATTGCCTCTTCTATCGCATACATGTCGAAAGGGTTGATAATCGCATCCACCCCCTCGCGCATCAGTGTATGCGTTTCAGGATCAATCTTTACATCCGTCGTATCGGGCACCTGCTTGATGCAGACTACGATCTTCATTCGACATCCTCATAGTGTGGTTCTCTGTTAAAAAAACTTGCCGGAGGAAGCTACCGGATATGTGCGTCACACGCAAGCGTAAAGAGAAAAAGGCTCGGCACAATAATCTATACCCGCTCCCGAAAACTTGCGGCAACCCGCTCCGCCAGCACCTTTTGCGGGGCAAGAGCCAGCTTCTTCGTAATCACAAAACGCTCACAGCCGGTATTCTCGTTAATAAGACGTACGGCGTTAGCAAGATCCTTGAAATCACGCCCCATAATCCCCGAAAAGTCCCGTCTCTCGTCGATACAGCGTGATATCAGAAGCGCCAGAGCGGATGCCGCAAAGGAGAATGAGACCCCGGACTCCTCCGAAAACAACCTGCAGAACTCATCTGCGTCACGCCTCAGCACCTGTTCCTGCAGGTCACGCGTGCTGAGCATCAGCTCCTCAAGCGTACCCTCCGGATCATCCACCATCTCTGGTGTCAGCTCCAGAGAAGCAATCCCCGACGATGGCACCTCGAACTTGAATCCGCGCAATGTCCGCTCCAAAACCGTCATTAGCCCACGGGCGCCGGTTTTCTCCACCTCCGCCCGCTCCGCAATACGCCTGACAGATCCGGGAGATACGCGCAACTCTATACCGTAACCCACAAAATCCTCGCGATACTGACGCAACACACTCCCCTCACTACAGAGCAGCACCTGCTCAAGATCCGAAACCCCCAGAGGATCGCAGACCACACGTACAGGAAGACGGCCTATAAACTCAGGCTCAAAGCCGAACGACACAAAATCCTGTGTACCGGAGCGCCTCAGACATGCGCCCTCTTCATCGATCCCCGCCGATGCACCAAACCCTATTGACCCCGAAGATACCCGCCGCCGCACAATATCCGATAACCCGGCGAATGCACCACTCACGATGAAGAGAATATGTCTGGTACTAAGAGAACGACACCCCGCCTCCCCTCCCCGCTGCATCTCCATGATTGCCTGCATCTGCCCCACCAGATCAGTCTGACTGAAGAGGCTAGCCTCCGACTCCTCCATCAGTTTTAGTAGGTTGGTCTGTACACCGCGCCCCGAAACATCCTTGCCGGATCCCCCCTGAGACGCAATTTTGTCTATCTCATCTATATATATAATTCCATATTGCGCCAACTCTGTATCTCCATCCGCCACCTTCACCAGATCCCGAACGAGATCCTCGACATCATGGCCCACATAACCTGTCTCAGAAAATTTTGTCGCATCGGCTTTCACGAAAGGTACACCTATCAGGCGGGCAAGGCAGCGGACAAGGTATGTCTTGCCGACGCCGGTGGGCCCCAGCAGCAGGATATTATGTTTGGCATAATCGGCAGATGCCATAACCGGGTCGTCGAGGCAGCGGCGCACATGATTGTAGTGGTCGCATATTGCAACCGATAAAGCCTGCTTGGCCTCCTCCTGCCTGATAACGAACCTATCAAGATAATCACGTATCGAACGGGGCGACATGCCGAACGACTTAACACGTTCAAGAACTTTTGCCCGAGCCTCCTCCCCAGTTATATCAGGAATATCTGCGACAGTCTCACCACCATGCTCCGCGGAGCTGTTCATTCGCGTAAAGACCTCCCCGGCCTGACGAATCAATTCGTCTACCTTATCTTCTGCCTCATCCGAACTATATGCATCATCATTGCTCATACTGAAAGCTCCCTATAAACAGCACTGTCACTAATTAAAAAGTCACAGACAGAGTGACACCAACATAGGCAGGTAGGCCAGAAAACATTTCAAATATCATAAAACTACCTCCAGCAAAGGCTTTTTTATGTCAAGAATAAGAAAAACACAGGTATTTCCGGTTTTTATGTATTTTTTAGTTGCAAAACATACGAAATATCATTCAAAGTAGGCACCTGAGACAAAGTGTTACTTTCAACAGAAACAACAAACATAAGGAATTGTATCATGGCTAAAGCGACACCAAGGACAAAGGCGCAGATCATAGCAAAGATCGCGGAAGACGCAGAGATCACAAAGTTGCAGGCAAAAGCCGCTTTGGCATCACTTCTCGACCTGTCCTACAAGGGCGCTAAAAGCGCTACCGGGTTTACAATTCCCGGCCTTGGCAAATTGATCAAAGTGAAGCGTAAAGCACGCTGGGGCCGCAACCCTGCAACTGGCGAAAAGATCAAGATCAAAGCCAAAACGGATGTAAAATTCCGCCTGTCAAAAATTGCGAAAGACGCTGTGCTTCCTCCTAAGAAGTAATAACACTGTTTTTCTGTGCTTCACGGAGTTCGCTCCAGTGAAAAGAAGAAGGTCGCCATGCTTATGCATAGCGGCCTTTTACTTTTTTGTTGATTAACTCAGAAACAGATGGGAGCATGCAGCAATGAAAAAGCTCAACAATGTAATCGACAGCATCAAACCGATCGACAAATCTATCGAAGCCGCTATACAGGCACACCTCGACGATCTCACAAAACCGCAGGGCAGCCTGGGGCAGCTAGAAAGAATCGCCATGCGCTACTGCCTGATTAACGGAACGGTAAAACCTGAAATCGGGAAGAAGCGTATCTACTGTTTTGCCGGTGATCACGGCGTAGCCGAAGAGGGTGTATCCGCATTTCCCGCAGAGGTCACACCCCAGATGGTCATGAATATGCTTAGTGGAGGAGCAGCAATAAACGTACTGAGCCGCCATAGCGGAGCCGAGCTTGTTGTAGTCGACATGGGGGTAAACGACCCCCTTGAAGATGCCCACGGGCTCTGCCGCATGAAGGTGCGCCCGGGGACAGCCAACATGACCAAAGGTCCGGCAATGAGCATAGAAGATACAACAACAGCGATAATGAACGGGGTTTCCCTGGCAGAAAAGGCCGCTGATGAAGGGGTAACTATGCTGGGAACCGGAGAGATGGGAATAGCCAATACCACTCCCGCGACTGCTCTCTTTTCGGTATACCATAACATACCTGTGGCCACAATCACCGGCCGCGGTACCGGGATAGACGATGAACGTATACAGCACAAAATAAGTGTCATCGAAAAAGCACTCTCCGTAAACCGCGAAGAACTTAACGACCCCCTCTCTGTTCTTGCAGCCGTCGGAGGCCTTGAAATTGCAGGAATCTGCGGCCTGATTCTGGGGGCTGCGTCCAGAGGCATTGCAGTTGTTATAGATGGTTTCATTTCAACTTCGGCAGCATCAGCCGCATGCGCGATCCAGCCGCACGCCCGGGAGTACCTGTTCTTCAGCCACATGTCACAGGAGCAGGGACATAAGAAGGTGCTGGAGTCGCTCAAAGCCGAACCGATACTGGACCTTGAAATGCGCCTTGGCGAGGGGACCGGCGGCGCTATTGCAATGTCCATTATAGACGCCTCACTGAAAATATATAACGAGATGGCAACCTTCAGTTCTGCGGGTGTAAACGATCAGACGGAGTGAAGTGAGAATGCCAGAGAAAAGAGATACTGCCCCCGATTATACCCCTGCTGACAAGCAGGGGCTGAAGGGGAACCTCCCCTTCAGCATCGGAGCAACATCATATGTGTTCCCGGCAGATATACTCCCGAACGTTGACTACCTGGCAAGGCTGGTCGACGATGTTGAGATACTGATCTTTGAATCGGACGCCATCTCCCCCCTTCCCGATGAAGCCTGCATAAGGAAATTGGCAGATTACGCCCGAGAATTCTCCCTCTCCTATACCGTACATCTACCACTCGACGCAGATATTGGCGTGCAGGATCACACAGAGAGACAGGAAGCTGTAAACAGATGCTTGCGTGTTATCAGGTGTACTGAACCGCTTGCCCCTCACAGCTGCATATTGCACCTGCCGGCTCCGGCAAATGCGGAAAGCAGTAACGTGCGTGAAAAATGGCATGAATCGCTGTCTGAATCTGCCGAAGAGCTGATCGCAGCAGGGGTCGACCTATCGCTGTTATGCGTTGAGACACTCGACACCCCATTCGATTGGCTGGAGCCCATAATGGATAAATTCGACCTCTCGGTTTGCCTGGATGTCGGCCACTTGCTGCTTTACGGTCACCCAGTTGAACCTGTAATAGAGCGTTATTTCGCGAGAACACGGGTCATACATATGCATGGAGTGGAAAAGGGGAAAGATCACCGATCGATATCACTACTCGACCCGGAAGTACTTTCACTGCTACTCTCGGCCCTGCGGAATGACAGAACGATAGCACGCGTGGCAACAATTGAGGTATTCCACAAAGAGAGGCTGCTGAATTCACTGGCCGTGTTAAAAGAGACTGTATCAGCCATCGGGATTTAAAAATGAAAAAGATAACACTCTTTACGGGGGGATCCCGCAGCGGAAAAAGCCGTCACGCAATGAATGCGGCGCTCAAGTATCACAAACGGGCCTTCATCGCCACCGCCCCGGTCTGCGACGAAGAGATGGAGCAGAGGATCGCCGCCCACCGTGCCGAGCGAGGAGACCGCTTCACCACAATTGAGGAGCCAACGGACATAGCCGCGGCAATAGCTTCCGTGCCACCTGAAACAGAGGTCATACTGCTGGACTGCCTGACAGTATGGGCCGGCAACCTGATGCACAAACACAACAGTTCGGAAGTCAGCTCCCTGCCCGAGCTGGAAGCCCTTTTCAACCTGCTCTCAAACCCACCGCTGGATATCATTCTTGTGACAAATGAGGTAGGCAGCGGAATTATCCCGGCCAATGTCATGGCCCGCCAGTTTCGTGACCTTGCCGGCACGATCAACAAGAAGGTCGCCGAGAAAGCCGATACCGTAATTCTCTGCGTGAGCGGCATCCCGCTAACAATCAAGGGAACCCAATAGTTCAAACGCCTATGCAGCTGTATAGACGTACTGCAAAATGGTGTTTTATCGTTTCGGGCCGTAATTGCAGTGCTATACGCTTTCGCAGCAGACTACTCATGAAATATGCGGGTTAGCGTGATTCAACAACCTGAGATGGGTGTTTCGGGAAGAAATCAAAGTACTGTGGCAGTGGCTTCAGTTCATGGTTCGCGCCTGTCGCGGCCAGATCAGAGATAGATTCCGACAAGCGGTTCCAATCCCATATTTCACTGCCCACATTCAGATATTCACGCGTCCGTTCAGCCCCATCCGGTGCTATTGGGTGCACCAGAACGAGCGCCACGCGCACCAGGTGAAAAGCATCAACAAGTAACTGAGGACGTGCTTCCGGATCGCAATCGTCATAATAAGGGTTCTGACGCGTCCAACGCTGGTTTATTGCACGAATCATATTACCGACAACCACGATCGCCTGCTGAAATTCATGCCGGTACATAGCCCATTCATATTGACGTGCAAACTCCGATGCCTCGGCACGCACATCCTCTGAAACATTCAAATCGGGAATACGCCCATCAAAGAACTTCTGTGAAGTATAAAAGCAGGAGCGGATCGAACGATTGAAAGCATTACAGAGCAGATTACCCTCTTTCAGTACGGCATCGCCACCCTTTTCATTGGCCTCGGGACTCAGCGGTTTGGGCCTGAAGCTCACACTGCGCTGTCCCAATGCCATACTTAGGAAATGTGCCCGGAGCTGATCGGCTGTATAGTAATCAAGCAGTTCAGAAGCCATAGGAGGCTTTACCTTGCCACTGCTGCTGGCCTTACGGTCGAGGAAGAGGACATGACGGTTTGCCACCAGGAGCGGTGGCTGCAGCTCACCTTCGGGCGTTTCTGCCGAGGGTTCGCCATCCTGTACACCCATGAAGATCGCCATCTCCGGAAGGCCGTAAAAGAAAACGTTGTCCTCCCCGATAAATTGATACACACGGGAGTCCTTTGAGCACCACCAATCACGCCAGGCATCGACAGCATCGCCCTTTTTGTCGAGATATTCCGCCGTGAACGCTATAGGAGCCCAGAGTGATTCCGGCCAGACCCAAAAGGTAACCCCGTCGAGGTCATCGATAACGGGGGCCTTCAGCCCCCACTCAAGGTTACCTGTCATACGGAAAGGTACAAGGGTTTTTCCGGTGCGGTAACGAATCCCCGCAGCAGCTAACTGCACACAGGCGCGATCCAAACCTGAGAGATCATCAAAGATCAGTTGGAGAGATTTGCCTCGGCCCGGTTCACGCCTATGGGTGGCAAGTTTACCCTCTACCTCATCCAGACTCTCAATCTGGTCTCTTGTGATATGTATTATGGGAGGTTCAAAGAACTCACGCAGACTGGCAAGGACAGTTCGGCGCCATTCGCCGCTCTCTTCCATGCGGTCGAACCAATTCTTGAGAACATTGCGCATCTTCGGAAGCTTTAGATACCAGTTGGTAACATCACGCATCTCGGGAGTATTCCCCGTAAGCGTACTCACCGGATCTATCAGCTCGCGCGGCTCATACTGATGCCCCAGCGAACATTCATCAGCGTAGGCATTTTCTGACCTGCACCCCGAGATAGGACAGCGGCCCAAAACCTGTCGTCCATTCAGAAAACACTCCCGCTCAGCATCATAAAACTGCGCCGTCGTCAACTTCTCGATATGCCCGTTGTCATGTAATTTTTGAAGGATTGCATTACCCAATGCTTCATGCTTCTCGCGGAAAGGGGAGAGCGAGGATGCTGCGAAAAGACTGGGTTCAACATGGTATTGCGCAAGGGTTTTCTTCTGACTCTCATGGTTTGCAATGACATAATCTTCCAGGCTGCCACTGAACTCGCCACTCTCACATTTCTTGCGATGATCTTCAACTATCGGAGAGCCGTAACAATCGGTACCGGAGACAAAAACAACATTCTCATCGCCTATCCTGTCACGCAAAAAACGCGAGAACGTATCGGCCTGAACAAAAACACCACCGATGTGGCCAAAATGTAAATCTTTATTCCCGTACGGCATCCCGCCGGTAACCACTGCACGTTTAGGGAAGCAGGGACGCCCCTCGGGAATGCCGCCCCCTTTATCTTTTCTACTCATCTTAAAACCGCCTTTTTGCTCTCTATTAGAGGAGAGTTTATCGCACACAGAACGCCTGTATGTCGAGAACATCCTTCCCTGGCGAGGGATCACTTCTGACCGTATCGATCTCTTACAGGACGCATCAACACGTTTGGACTAGACGTCTAAAGGGAGGGAATACACACAAGAGAGTGCAGAGGTCGAAGTGAAATTGGGATTGCAGCGTTATGCACTCACATTAATTCGAGAACATTTCGGGAAAGAACCAACTGATAAGGATGTATCCTCCGGCGCCAATAACGGCCAGCGACACAACGGTGATCCAGATATAAAGGGGGTCAATAAACTTGAAAGATAGCGATGCCCAGAGAGAGCCAAATTCCATACCACAATCGTTACATCGGTAATTATGAACCCCTGGAAACCAATGCATCCACCTTCGGCGCGGAGAACGGTTATAGGATCTACCTCTGCATTCGGGACATCGCATAAAAGACTGACCTCCAACTACACCACACAACACAGCATAACACAACACAACCCCAACTAAGAGCCATTGTAGCATAACCGTGGCATAGGGTGCAACCCTAAGTATTAAGGACGACCTAAATGCCTATGGTACTACGCCTTTTAGCACACATATTACTATGCTATGGCAAAGAAAATTACGCACCCATTTGTAACGGATAACTTCGTTACTCCTCAAACGCGCTATCAACCAAAGACTGCAGGGCATCCAATGCACTCTCAGCATCGGCACCTTCGGCTTTAATCGAAATGGTACAGCCATGGGCGGCCTCAAGGGTCAGCATACCCATAATGCTCTTTCCCGAGACAACATTTCCGCTGTTTTCAACCCAAATCTCAGATTTGTACTCACTGGCCAGCTTCACAAACTTAGCAGCCGGGCGGGCATGAACGCCATACTCATTCTTTATTGTAACCGTCCGCTCCAGCATCGTCATTTCCTCATTCATAAATCACTTTTTTTCTTTGTCAGGGCCTCTATCAGGCGCATATCAAGGGCTTCTGCGCCATCATAACCAAAGCCTCTGAGCTTCTGATCCAGCGCAACTGTTTCGAGAACGTTGACCAGATCCTTTCCCGGCTTAACCCGTATGCGGAACAGGGGAAATTCCTCCCCCAACAGGACCTTCTTCAAACGTGTCTGGCCGCTGCGATCGTGTGAGTCCTCTGTTTCAGATGAGACTAGATTCACAACCATATCCAGTTTTTTCTCTCCGCGAACGCTCGCAATACCGAAGATCGCGGGAACAAAAACTATTCCCAGCCCCCTGATCTCCATATAAAATCTTGTCGTACCTTTCGAGGATCCAAGCAGACGCCCCGTACTGTCGCGCCGGAACACCGTAATATCATCTGCAACCAGGGCGTGACCACGTTTTATCAGCCCCAAAGCGGTCTCACTCTTCCCTACACCGGGATCACCCTCAATCAGTACGCCCATTCCCCAGATCTCAACCATCGTTCCATAGTACTGAGTGCGAGGTGCCGTTATATTCTCCATCAGTATTGTAGCGGCATTGATGAAGTCTTTGGTTATCATGGATGTTTTCAATATCGGTGTGCCAAACTCCTCTGCCAGCACCTGTATCTCGGGAAGTGCCCGGCGGCCGCGAGTCAAAACCACACAAGGCACATGCAGCGAGAACAGAAGTCGCAGGCGTTCCGCCCGTTTCTCGGGAGTCAGAGAGCTCAGATAAGAGTGCTCTGCCATCCCTATAATCTGTATGCGGCGCGGAGCAAAATGCTCAGCGAAGCCTGCCAGAACCAATCCGGGCCGATTCATCGCCGCTTCTGTAATGCGGTGACTACTCAACCCGGACTCGCCGGCCACCACCTCGAGCCCCATCGACTCGCGTGCGTGACGCAGGAATTCACCTACCGCAATGGAAATCTTCCTTGCGGATGACTGTAACGATGGATCTGTTTTCACAAATATTTACCGGTGCTCTACTATGCGGTCGCGCAACTTGCGAAGCTGACGCTCAACCTTGGCATAGCAGGCGTCAATAGCTGTCATCAGGTTATCGGTAGTATCACGCCCCTCCACCTTCAGATGCGACTTCCCCTGCACCACGATTTCGGCAGTTTTATTGCGTTTCTGAACATCTAGAATCACATGTATATGCTCCAGGTCAGGGAATTCATTAAGCAGCTTCTGCGCTGAGTCCCACGCATAATCCGACACCTCAGGGCGTGCTTTCATATGTCTTGCTGTTACATCTATAGACATTGCCTCGTCTCCTTTATTTGTATCGCTACAACGTTCACATTGTAAACGATCGGCCCAAATACAACTCTCTCGCCATCTCATCCTCTATCAGGAATGAGCTGGCGCCTTCACGTAAAACTGCGCCCTCATACATAAGGTATGCTCTATCAACAACTGCTAGTGTCTCACGTACAGAGTGGTCGGTAATCAGGATACCCAACCCTTTGTCACGCAAACGCCTCACAATGCTCTGTATATCACCTACTGCCAGCGGATCAACACCACTGAAAGGCTCATCCAACATCAATATAGCAGGGCTACGAACAAGTGCACGACTGATTTCGAGTTTACGGCGTTCTCCGCCACTCAAAGTATAGGCCTTCTGCTTAGCCACCTTTGTAAGCCCCAGCTCCTCGAGCAGCTCCTCCATACGGGAACGGCGTTCACGGGCAGAAAGCTTCAGGGTCTGCAGGATCGCCATAACATTCTCCTCAACCGTCAATTTACGGAAGATCGATGGTTCCTGAGCCAGGTAACCCAGGCCTAAACGTGCCCGACGATACATCGGCAGGCGTGTGATATCGTTCCCATCAAAAAGGATCTGCCCTGAATCGGGACGAACCAGACCTACTATCATGTAAAAGGATGTCGTTTTTCCCGCGCCATTGGGGCCCAGCAGACCAACTATCTCACCTCGTCCGACTGAGAGGTGTACACCATCGACAACATCCCGGCGACGGTAAGATTTCACCAGATCCTTCGCCTGCAACAGCGCACCCGTGCCCTCTTGCGTACCACTTCCAGCCTCAGCCGTCTCATTTTCGCTTACCTCGACCTCTGGTCGGGCATAATCAACTTCACTCACGGCAATTTCACTCCCGGCTTACTTCGATCAGGATACAAAATCATATTACCAGGTTCAACTTCCACGCGCTCGTCATTTATCCAGAAGACAATACGGCGCCCTTTAAGTACGTTTCGATCACGCTGAAGCTCAACATTCCCGGTAAGGATCAATTGCCCTTCCTTACGAATATAGACCGCATTTTCACATTTTGCCGAACGATTCTCACTCGTAACGCGAACATCACCGGAGGCCCTTACCTGTCGGACATCGTTTGTATTATCAAAATATACGAGCATCCGATCCGCAGTCATGTGCAACTCCGGATCTTTAACCACTACATTATCCTCAAACAATGCGACCATATCGCGGTAATCAAAACTAAGTTTGTCAGCACGAATAGTGGTCGGCTGCTCAGGAACAGCGTCCTTCTTAGCCTCCTCCGCTGCTTTGTCTGCTGCTTTATCCGCTGCTTTATCCGCTGCAGGAGCCTCAGCGTCAGGCGGCACATCTGCTTTCTCGGTTACAGCACCATCTTCTGCTTTTGCCGCAACGCTCTGCGAGAAAGCGCTCGCGGCACATATGCAGTGCCCTGCAAAAACTAACAGAGCGACCGCGCTTACACGGCCCATAAGGAATGATTTTATCTGCTTCACAACTTAATCCTCTTTACGGGGATAAAACCCCTGTCAAATTCTATGCGGGCATCCGATGGAATGGTAATCATCTCATCACCGCGCGACCACTCAAGGCCGACACCCTCAATCCGCAACCCGCGTGTCTTCATGACAACCTTTCCTTTACAAACGCCCTTCTCCCTCACGCGGTCGTAAACGCAATCATCCGCCTCTATCGACATCTCTACGGTTACGCCGTCGCGGGCCAGTCGCTCAACCACGACCATGCGACCCTCAATCTTGCCGCGTCCCGAAAAGGGAATTTTAGCCTCGGCGGCAAACAGACGGGTCTTAACAACACCGTTAGCATACTTTTCCAGCGGCACCCGCAAATTCTTCACAGGGTAATCAATCGGCTTGTTCTGCGCCATTGAAACCACAGGTAAAAGTAATATTATAAAAATTTTAAGACACAATCGCATTAATCTGCCTCAACTGCTCCCACAAAGCACCAACCTGCCATAAAGCGATGGCATTGTCACGATCCGAAAGGGCCTCCGCCGGGTTAATATGCGTTTCAACAAACACCCCGTCGCAGCCGACAGCCACAGCAGCCCTGGCGAGTGCCGGAGCCCAGCATCCATCACCAGAGCTATGCGTCCCGCCAGCGCCGGGACGCTGCACACTGTGTGTG
>CAZAKU010000045.1:0-9806 GCA_964485765.1 uncultured Lentisphaerales bacterium | reverse complement strand
GAGCAGGATGCCGATGTTGTTCTTATGCTTAGACGGCCGTCGAGATATCCCGATGATCCCGAAGCCGACGATACAACGCTATCCATAGTGGATGTGGCCAAGCACAGAAATGGACCAACCGGTGAGGTCCGACTTAATTTTGAAGAGAAGTTTACCCGTTTTCGTGATCGTGATGAGGGCAACGCAGGTGATTTCGGGGACGTAGTTCCCGATGATGATATGGCGGAGCCGGAGGTTTAGAATGCTGAGATTGATTTTTTCCCATCCGCCGGTTGCTCTGTTAACTGCACTGCTGTTTCTTTTGCCACTGTCATCCCGTGCTGCCGAGAACCTGGTAACCGAGGTCGGGGTGCGCTCCGCCTCCGAACTGCCGGTACATCCTTCATACGTTAAGGCACAGACGGAGGTGAGGGTCGATGATCCCTTCGACCGTGCTGCTGTTTCACGCGATGTGCGCAGGTTGCTTGCCACGGGCCGTTTCTCCTTTGTGAGTGTTGAGGTGGAACCTGATGTGAGCGGGATCAAGGTTACATACGTGGTTGAGCCGCGCCTGCAGCTTGCCCGTGAAATAATCGTTAACGGCGATGATAAATACTCAAAAAGACGGATCCGTAAGTGGTCGGAGCTGAACCGATACGATTTCTTCGACGAACAGCTGCTTGAAACTGCCGGCCGGAAGGTTCGGCAGAAGTATCGCGATGCACATTTTAAAGGTACTGAAATAACCTGGGAAGTGGATAAAAGTGACCCTTCAAACCGCCTTACAAATGTGACCCTCACAATTGAAGAGGGAGAAAAGGTCAAGGCTAAGCGTGCGGAGTTCACCGGAAACACGGTATTTAAGCAGACGCAGCTGCGCGATGTAGTCGGGCTGCGGCCGTGGTGGAACCCTGTACGTTATTTCTCGCATCCCAAGTTCGATTCGGCAGAGCTTGCCAGTGCCGAGTCCGGCATTCGCTCGATGTATCTTGATCGTGGCTACCTCGACGCCCGGGTTGATAATGCCCGTGTCGAGAAGGATGATGAGGGTGAGGATTCTGTTAAATTCGATATTTCCGAGGGTCCTGTGTATGTTGTCGGGAACGTCAGGCTCAGCGGGGTCCGTAAGCTGCCACTGATCTCGATCAGAAATGGGATGAGGCTGAGACCCGGCGCTGTCGCATCACGACGGGCCATTGCCGCCGATTCAAACAGTGTTCGTGATTATTACGGGTCGCGCGGTTATATGGATACCTATGTTCGTCTCTCCAGAGATGTAGTAAGTGATTCGCCGCCAACTGTCGACCTGGCTTTCGATGTTTCGGAGGGTGAGCTGACGTTTATTCGAAATGTTAACATTCGCGGAAATATGCGCACCCGTGACTCTGTGATCAGGCGTGAGGTGTTGGTTTATCCCGGCGAGGTATACAACGAGGTTAATATCACCCGCACAGAGCGCCGCCTGATGAATACGGGCTATTTCAGTTCGGTTAAGAATTTCAACCTGCCTACCTCGCTGTCGGATCAGCGCGACCTGGTGTATGAGGTCGAAGAGAAGAGCACCGGCCAGTTCATGATGGGTGTAGGTTATTCAAGTGTGGATAACATTACCGGGTTCTTTGAGGTGTCGCAGAGTAATTTTGATATCTTCAACTGGCCACACTTTACAGGTGGTGGGCAGAAGATTAAACTGCATGCTCAGGTAAGCTCAAACCGACGGGATTATGAGGTGAGTTTCGTGGAGCCGTGGTTCCTGAATCGTCGCCTGAGGATGGGGCTTGATGTTTACAACCGTGAACAGCGTTACGACGATTATGATGTCAGGCGTACCGGGTTCGGTGCCGGCCTGACGCGTCAGTTGACAGTACCCCGCTTTCCTATACTCTCGGGTCAGCTCGGGCTGCGTTACGGATTGGAGCAGAGCGATGTTCAGGATGACGATATCGATGAGATATACGTTTATTATGATGACCCGACCGAAGAGTATGATTTTGCTGATGATGAGGGGAAGCGCACCACCAGCTCTCTTGAGCTGAAATGGACGCGCGACCGGCGCAATCATCCATTCCGCCCCAGTAGCGGTTACCGGACTATAGCTTTCGGGCGAGTGGCAGGCGGGGCTTTAGGGTTCGATACAGATATATACCGTCTTGGCGCGCGTGCCCGCTGGTACTTTCCGCTATGGCTGAATCATGTGTTGAGTGTGCGCGGCCGGATCGAGGTCGTGGATGCTTATGGGGGTACCGAAGATGTCCCTATCGACGAGCGTCTTTTCCTTGGAGGCGGCCGTACCGTCAGGGGTTACGAGTATCGTGACGTAGGCCCGAAGGTGATTCCTGCGGATGAGACACCCGAGACGGCGACCGAGTTCCGTCCCGTTGGCGGTAACTCTATGGCTATGTGGTCGATTGAGTACACGGTCCCTCTGAACAATACGATTCGCCTGGCGGCATTCTATGATGAAGGTAACGTCTGGAAGGATGCCTACGATTTTGATTTAAGCGAAACCGCCTCCAGTGCCGGTGTCGGTATCCGTTTCGATATGCCCGGTTTCCCGATCCGTCTGGATTACGCCTGGTCGATTGAGCCGGATGATGATCTCACCCGCGAAGACCTGTGGTCGGTCTGGATCGGAGTCGATTGATTACATCGTTTTGAGCATTGCTCCTGCTGCTGTATCCTGATAGGCTAACAACTTTGAGATATAGCTATTTCAGTTCGGTGAAAAATCAATTAAACTGGAGATTATTTATGCGCAGGAATCCTTTTATCTTTCTTCTGGTGGCGACACTGTTTGTTGCTAATAACGCATTGGCTTTCAAGGTAGCCGTTGTAGATGTCGAGACGCTGGTAAAGGCACACCCCAACACAAAATCTGACAAAGCGTTGATCGAAGAGAAGCTTGCTGATTACGAGCAAGACCGTGATGAAATTGAAGGTCGCGTACGCAATCTTCAGGTCGCTTATGAGAAGGCTGTTGCCGAGGCAAAGAATCCTGCGCTGAGTGATAGAGCCCGTAGGGATAAGGCCGCTGCCGCTGATGCTTCTTCCAAGGAGCTGTCGATGGCAAAACGCAAAGCGGTGGATGCTGTGCGTGCCATGCAGAAGAGCCTTACCGAAGATGAAGTCCGCATGTTTAACCGCACAATGAAAGAGATCGCCGGTGTGGTTAAGGAGTACGCTGAGCGTGAGGGTTTCGAGCTTGTTCTTGATGCATCCGGCAAGGTTGCCGGGGCCAGGGGTATGGTTGCGATGCCGAATGTGGTCTATTTCAAGGATTCTATCGATATCAGCGATGAGATAATGATTCTCACTGGCGGAAAACTTCCGGTGGAGGAGCCGGTCGCAGAATGAACCTTACGGTTGCAAAACTTGCAGAGTTCATCGGTGGCGATGTCGATGGTGACGCCAATGTAGTAGTAAGCGGCATGGCAGGCCTGCGGGATGCCGGAGAGGGGGACGTCTCCTTTCTGGCGAATCCTAAATATGCACACCTGCTGGAGAAAAGCCCGGCATCTGCTGTTATCGTGGCAGAGGGATGTGAAGCAGCTTCTACGGCTGTCCTGATACGTGTTAAAGATCCTGACGCAGCATTTGCGCGTCTGGCAAAGCTGTTGGGCCCCGATCCTGTTGTACACCCTGCAGGTGTACACCCGAGCGCCGTGGTAGCCGCCGATGTTGAGCTGGGTGAAGATGTTAGCATCGGCCCGCTTGCTGTGATCTCCGCCTCCGTCCGGATAGGAAGCCGGACGGTTATCGAGGCGGGTTGCTTTATTGGCGAAAAAGCTTCGATCGGTGAAGATGGGCATATTTACCCCAATGTAACAGTGCTTGACCGCGCCGAGATTGGTGACAGGGTTATTATTCACAGCGGAACGGTTATCGGCAGCGATGGTTTCGGTTATAACACGCGGGTTGAGGATGACGGTCGCGTTGTGGTCGATAAGGTGCCTCAGGTCGGCATTGTGTCTATAGGCAACGATGTTGAGATTGGGGCTAATGTTTCGGTTGATCGTGCCCGCTTCGGGCAGACCCGTATCGGCAATTGCGTTAAGATCGATAACCTGGTACAGATCGCCCATAACGTAAAGATAGGTGATTATTCCGGAATAGTTGCGCATGTATCACTTGCGGGCAGTTCCGAGGTAGGTTCACGCGTTATAATCTGGGGCCATTCCGCCGTCGCCGGCCATACAAAGGTTGGCGATGATGTGCAGGTCAATGGAATGTCGGGTGTAACAAAGGATATCGCCCCGGGTCAGATTGTCTTTGGGCTTCCGGCGATGCCGATGCGCCAGACAGTAGCGCGTGCCGCGGCGGTTAAGCAGGTTCCCCGACTTAAAAAGCGAATCATTGAGCTTGAATCCCGGCTGGAGAAGCTTGAGAAAAGTCTGTTGGAGAAGGATGCATAATGAAGGTGCTGGTAACAGGTGGAGCCGGTTATATCGGCAGTATCACATCGGCAATCCTGATCGATGCCGGTCATGAAGTATCAGTTTTCGATAATCTGGAGTATGGTCACCGCGAGGCGCTTGACCCAAGGGCCGAATTCTTTGAGGGTGATCTGCGTGATTCCGATTCCATCCTGACAGCGATGCAGCAGTCCCAGCCCGATGCGGTGGTGCATTTTGCCGCTTATGCATTGGTTGGGGAGTCGATGGAGGCGCCGGAGCGCTATTTCAAGAATAATGTTGCCGGAGGCCTGAACCTGGTGGAGGCAATGCGTGCGTGCGGAGTGCGCAGGATTGTGTTCTCTTCTACCTGTGCGACTTACGGGCAGCCTGAAGTTGTGCCGATCAGTGAGGATACACCTCAGAGGCCTACAAATCCCTATGGCCACAGCAAGTTGATGTTTGAACAGATTCTGGGCTGGTATCGACAGATTCACTCATTTGAACCGATCTCCCTGCGTTACTTCAATGCCTGCGGGGCATCAGCTGATCGCGGCGAAGATCATACACCGGAGTCGCACCTGATACCGATTGTACTGCAGGCCGCACTGGGGCAGCGTGAGAAGGTTATGATGTTCGGCGATGATTATAAGACTCATGACGGCACCTGCGTACGTGATTATATTCATATAGAGGATCTTGCGAAAGCACATCTGCTGGCACTGGAATCGGGTGCCGTGGGTGCATACAATCTTGGTACCGGGCATGGTTACTCTGTTCGTGAAGTTGTAAAGATGGCGCGCGAGGTGACCGGCATTGACATTTGTGCCGAGATCGCTCCGCGCCGGCCGGGAGACCCCGATGAGCTGGTTGCAGCCCCGGGGCAGGCTCGCGAAGTGCTGGGGTGGATCCCTGAAAGGTCGGACCTGCGTACGATTATTGAAACCGCCTGGAACTGGCACAAGGGTCACCCCAATGGCTACGGCTCATGATCTGGTAGATGCACTCAGGCATCGTGGTCTGACGCTCTGTACCGCCGAATCCTGTACCGGAGGGGGTATCGGAGCTGCAATTACAGCGGTCGCCGGTGCATCGGAATGTTTTGTTGGTGGTATCATTGCGTATGCTAATGAGATTAAGGAAGCTATGCTTGGTGTATCGCCGGAGATGCTGCAGCAGCATGGTGCTGTAAGTGACTCAGTCGCCGTGGCAATGGCGCAGGGCGCACGCTCCCGTTTGAATGCCGACATGGCTGTCGCCGTTACCGGGGTAGCCGGGCCATCTGGCGGGACAGCGGAGAAACCGGTAGGTTTGGTTTTTGCAGGGCTGGTGGATGCGGACGGTGTGGAGGTCCGGAGTTTTAACTTCTCCGGCGACCGGGAAGATGTTCGCAGGCAAACTGTTTGTGCTGCATTTGATATGATAATGAAGCGTATTGAGAATATAGAAGGAGATTGATATGGCGAAGAAATCGGCAGCAGCAAAGGGCACCACAAATCTGGATGCAGTTTTATCGCAGATTCGTAAGGAATTCGGCGAAGGCGCAATCATGCGGATGGGCGATGTTGAGATAAGTAGGAATATAGAAACTGTTTCAACCGGATCATTTTCACTTGATCTGGCCTTGGGGGTCGGCGGTCTGCCGCGCGGCCGGGTGGTAGAGGTCTATGGTCCTGAAAGCTCCGGCAAAACTACCCTGACCCTGCATGTGATCGCCGCAGTTCAGCGGAGTGGTGGTATGGCCGCATTTATAGATGCCGAGCATGCCCTTGATCCCGGGTATGCCCGTAAGATCGGCGTTAACGTAGATGACCTTCTGGTGGCTCAGCCGACTTCCGGCGAAGAGGCCCTAAGTATTACCGAGAACCTTGTACGTAGTGGTGCGCTGGCCGTGATCGTTATTGACTCAGTTGCTGCGCTGACCCCCCGCGCCGAGCTGGATGGCGAGATGGGCGCTTCGCATGTCGGCCTGCAGGCGCGGTTGATGTCACAGGCTATGCGTAAACTGACCGGAGCATTGTCGCAGACAAAGACTCTTTGCATCTTTACAAACCAGATCCGCGAAAAGATCGGCGTCATGTTCGGCAGCCCGGAGACAACTCCCGGTGGTCGTGCGCTGAAGTTTTACGCCTCGATCCGGTTGAATATCCGCCGGATTGCCGCCATAAAAGCATCTGACGGAACTGTAATAGGTAACCGTACGCGTGTTAAGGTCGTGAAGAATAAGGTTGCCCCGCCATTCACCGAGGCGGAATTCGATATCATTTACGATAAAGGTATCTCCTGGGCCGGATCGGTGCTGGATTCTGCAATCCTGCATGGACTGGTGGATAAGCGGGGTTCATGGTTGAGTTGTGACGGAGAGCAGATCGGTCAGGGAGCCGTGGCTGCCACCGCTCATCTTGAGGCGCATCCCGAGCTGGTGCAGAAGCTTATCGATGGCATAATGAATAAAGTAAATGGGACGGAAGAGAAGAATGACGGCTAATGAACTGAGGAAGAGATTCCTTACATTTTTCGAAAGCAAAGGGCATGCGGTAATATCCGGTGCATCTCTGATACCTGAGAATGACCCTACAGTGCTCTTTACGACTGCGGGAATGCACCCGCTGGTGCCATACCTGCTGGGTGAGCCGCATCCTGCTGGTAAGCGCCTGGCAGACTGCCAGAAGTGCGTGCGTACAGGGGATATTGAGGAGGTCGGCGATGCCTCGCACCTGACCTTTTTCGAGATGCTCGGCAACTGGTCGCTTGGCGATTACTCCAAAGAGGATGCAATCCGCTGGTCGTATGAGTTTCTTACATCTCCGGATTGCCTTGGGTTTACCCCTGAAAAACTATCGGTTACCGTTTTCGAAGGTAATGATCAGGTTCCGCGCGACGATGAATCGATCGCCGTATGGAAGAGTCTGGGCATCCCTGACGAGCGGATTTATGCTCTGCCGGTTAAAGATAACTGGTGGGGCCCCGCCGGACAGACCGGCCCCTGCGGGCCCGATACCGAGATGTTTATCGATGTTGGCAAAGAGGTCTGTGGCGCGGAATGTCGTCCCGGCTGCAGCTGCGGCAAGTATTTTGAGGTGTGGAACGACGTTTTCATGCAGTACTGCAAGAATGAGGATGGCACGTTCACCCCGCTGGAGCAGAGTAATGTCGATACCGGCATGGGTGTCGAGCGCACGATTGCAATGCTGCAGGGCAAGGAGTCTGTTTTCGAGACCGAGCTGTTTGCTCCGCTGTTCGAAAAGATAGCAGAGCTTTCGGGACACCGGCCCGATGAAAATGATGAGGTAATCCACGCCTTTCGCGTTGTGGCCGACCACATGCGCAGTGCTGTATTTATAGTTGGCGATGAGCGTGGAGTAGTTCCCGGGAACCTGGGGCAGGGGTATGTGCTGCGCCGCCTGATACGTCGCTCGGTACGCTTTGCCAAACAGCTTGGCCTGGGTGCCGGATTCACCGAGATTCTGGCAGATGTTGTGATCTCGACCTATGAGGATGTGTTCACGGCATTGAAGGATAATCGCGAACGTATCGTGGGCGAGCTGAAAGCTGAAGAGATAAAGTTTGAGAAAACCCTCGATCGCGGCACCGCCGAACTCAACAAAGTGCTTTCAAACATGCTGAAGCATGGGCAGAATGTTGTCTCCGGCCGTGTAGCATTCCGTCTATTCGACACCTTCGGGTTCCCTCTGGAGTTTACTGAGGAGATCTGTGTTGAGCAGGGGCTTACGGTTGACCGGGCCGGGTTCGATAAAGCGTTCGAAAAGCATCGTGCGATTTCGAAGCAGGGCGACAAAACCTTTAAGGGCGGCCTTGCCGACAGCTCCGATGCAACCATGAACCTGCACACAGCTACGCATCTGCTGCACAAAGCATTGCAGATGGTGCTGGGTGAACATGTGCAGCAGAAAGGCTCGAACATTACGGCTGAACGTTTGCGCTTCGATTTTTCGCATCCTGAAAAGATGACACGCGAGGAGATTGATCGCGTAGAAGCGATAGTGAATGAGCAGATTCAGCGCGATCTACCCATTTCGATGGAGGTTATGACGCTGGAGCAGGCCCGCGATGCCGGCGCCATGGCTCTATTCTCCGGACGCTACGGTGAGCAGGTAAAGGTCTTTTCAGTTGGGGACTTCTCTATGGAGGTCTGTGGCGGCCCGCATTCCGAGCGCACCGGTAAGATGGGAACCTTTAGGGTCAAGAAAGAGGGCTCCTCAAGTGCCGGCGTGCGGCGTATAAAAGCCGTATTGCAGTAAGAGTCCAGCCCATACACAATTAAGTGCTGAAAGGTGTTGTGATATGAGTGCCGAGATACAATGTGCGTCGTGCGGCGAGATCGTTATGGCTCGTCGCGAGGCGCTGTACGATGGCTTTAAAAAGATTGGCGAGGTGGTGGTCTGCACTGCCTGCGGCCATCGCCATGAACCGGATGCAGAGCTGAAGGAGGTCGAGACGTCTAAGCGGCCGGCCATCTTCGGTGAGGATGATCTGCCTGAACGCCCCGCTATATTCTCCGATTCCGAGCGCCAGCGCTGCTGCCTCTATTGCAAACACTATGTGATCAGCCGTTTCGATCAGCGCTGTGCCTTAACGTCAAAAACGGTTGAAGCCACCGATCTCTGTTTCAGTTTTGAGCGTGCGCAGGAGGATGCGCCGGATGCAGAGGACTGAATGCGAGATCTGCCTGGAGACCGCGTTGCGTTTCGGGGCAAAATCCATGGCCTCATGGAAAATCTCGGCAAGGAAGAGAAATTCCGTATCTGGCTCTTGCCGCTCAAAGGCGAATGCTGGGACGACATGCGTGTCGCTGGGAAAGGGGAGGGCGACATGCGTGTCGCCCGTACGTGCGATGCGGAGAATTGCGCGATGATGTATTTCCAGGAGAATCCATCGTGATGCCCGATCATTTCCATGGATTGATCCGCATCAAGAAAGGGCAATCCGGATTAGGCCATGTCATCGGCGCATTCAAAGCCGCCGTATCCCGCCGTATCTGTAGGGGCGACACGCATGTCGCCCCAATAGACATCCACAATTTCGGGAATATGTTTCGCGTAAACACGGGACGCTTATCATATTCACAGCCCAGCCCAAAGCGTCGGAGCACAACAGGGAACTGCTTGATGTATGGTACCGTGACAAGGCGTATACGGTTTTCGCCCAGCGGTTAGAAGAGTGGCTTGCCGGAGGCCTCGTTTTCACATCCTCTTACATTCGATCTTGTTTCTAACTTACTAGAGGTGTCGGCATGATGAGAATACTGCGGCGAATCGTCGTTATTGCCTTAATTGGCACGGTTTTGCGGGCAGAGGAGCTTAACAGCCAGCGCCCGCAGGGAGCGGATGGCGGTGCAACTAAAGTTTATGTGGCGATGGGGTTGCTGGATGTCGATGAAATTGACAGTGCCGAACAGAATTTCACGGCAAACCT
>CAZAKU010000044.1:0-4727 GCA_964485765.1 uncultured Lentisphaerales bacterium | reverse complement strand
CCCTCGGAGATGTTGTCTTCGGCCAGCTCGTAGGCGACGCGCTCAAGCGCTTCGGCGTTTTGAAGAACTGCACAGGTGTAACCGAACCCCTGAAGATATTCCGAAAGATTACTGTAAGAGGATTTAAATACGGTTTCTCTCAGCCCCTCAACGCTGTATGAGGGGAGGGTGACGCCATTCTGCTGGGCAAGCTCAATCAGCGTCGAAAGGCGGAGAGACCCGTCCAGGTGAAGGTGCAGATCTGTCTTTGGCAGACGTCTGAAAAAGTCGGCGGTCATTGTAAGCATTTTCACCTCACCCGGATCCCTTACGCGGGAACTGTAGTGTTTTTAATCATAAAATGTATTATTGAGATGTAATATGCAGTATTTAATATCAGATGCGCAGGGGCAAGGACAGAATTAAAGAATATTAAGTAAATCTACTGTTTTGCCTCTTTCCTGTGCCTCGTAACTGATATATAATCTTCATCTGAAAACAGTCTAAGCTATGCTGGAGAGACAATGGAAGAGCCGTATGACATGAGCCGCACAATGCGGATAAGCCTGAAACCTAAGAATAGCAGTAAAAACGACCTCACACCCGATTCCAGCACCTCTTTTTGTGCTTTAGATAGACAGAAGGGGAATCGTGATACGCACTATGAAATGCTCCTTGAGAGTATTTACGATGCAGTCCTTATCACCGACTATAGAGGGCGCATCACAGATCACAACCAGCGAGCAGCTCATTTCTTCAGATATGAACAGGATGACTTATTGGGAATCAATGCTATCAAGCTGATATCCGGTGCAGAATCCGGCTTGCTGGAGCAGATTCGGGACAACCTGAAAGATCACCGCTACACAATGATTGAGGGTAGTTGTGTACGCAAGGATGATTCGCGATTCCCTGCGGAGATCGCGGTTAATCGTATTGGTCACACAGATAAAGGCAAACTGTGCTTTTTTGTGAGAAATATCTCTATACGGAAGCAGGCACAGGAGGCGCTTGAAGATGCGGTTGCACGCTTAGAGCAGCATGATGAGACACGATCACAGTTTGTGAGTAATGTTTCCCACGAGCTTCGTACGCCGCTGACATCAATGATCTATGCGGTTAACAATATGTTACTGGGTGTAGTAGGTGAGCTTCCTCAACCCGCTGTCAAATACCTTGAACGTCTTAATGACGATTGCCGGCGATTACTCGGCACAGTGAACGATATACTCGATTTGCGAAAGATAGAGAGCCGAAGCATGACCCTTGCGAAGGCAAGGATCCCATTCCCCCGTCTCGTCAGGGCCAGTGTTGAGTCGCTGCGTCTACAGGCAGAAGAGAAGGGCATTTCTCTTGTGTTTGAGGGGCCGCCGCGTCCGCGTTTTGTTCTGTGCGACATGCACAAAATGGAGCGTGTTGTAATGAATATCATCGGAAATGCACTCAAATTCACCCCCGGGGGCGGTTCTGTAAAGGTCTCTGTATGCCAGGAAGAGAACGATTGTATATGCATGACAGTATCTGACACCGGCATAGGAATACCTTCCGACGTAATCGATAAGGTTACTATTCGTTATTTCAAGGTCGGAGAGCAGCCCAGTGGCTCAGGCCTTGGTCTGGCCATTGCGAAGGAACTGGTGGAACTTCACGGTGGAACACTTAAGATAACCAGCCCTGTTCCGTGGGAGAAGAACGGTACAGCTGTATACGTAAGACTTCCAATGGTTAAGGCCCCGACAGTTCTGGTAGTCGATGATCATGCATCGGTACGCGATGAGCTTGAGCATCAGCTTAAAAACCAGGGATATCATGTTTTAAAGGCTTCGACAGGTGAAGAAGCGCTGGATCTTTGCCTGAATGAAAATGTGGATATTGCGATAATGGAGCTGATTTTGCCTGATATCGACGGAACCAGTATAATAATGCAGCTTAAGGCAAACAAGCAGACCGTTCGGCTTCCTGTGATTGTGATAACAGCCGCGCATGTGGGGCGTGCAAAGGCGGAAATACTTAATAGTTTCGCTATCCCTGTTCTCAGTAAACCGTGGAAGGAGCAGGAGTTGCTGGACCGTATAAGCGGCTCCTTCTTCGGCAGGGCTATTTTTGGAAGACAGATAGAAGGAAGCCCCGGAAGCGCTTGAGCTAATTTATTCAATGGGTTACAATGTGCCCCCGTTGACAGATTACAGTGTTAAGGGTTAATCTTACTGCTCGTACAGGTTTTGCTAAAAAAGGATTTATGAATATGTCCCCTGATAATAAAGAGAAGAAAACAATACTTCTTATTGATGATGACACCAGCCTGCTTGTCACGCTGAGTGATTTTCTCAAGTTCGAAGGATACGAGGTCGTTACGGCTGAGAGCGGTGAAAGAGGCCTTGAACAGCTTAAAGCAATTACTCCGGACCTGATCGTACTCGATATGAGTATGCCGGGAATGGGAGGTACGGGATTTCTTAAGGAGATAACCAAAAAAGGGCGCCCGGGTCACCCTGTCCTCGTTCTTACTGCTCGTGCAACAATGGCAGAATTCTTCTCGCACACGCAAGTAGACGGTTTCGTTGCAAAGCCCTGCGACCCCGCCGACCTGCTGATGGAGATAGGAAGGATCATTTTCCTCCGAAGCGGAGAGGAACCTGAAGAGGAGATAGAGGAGCATGGGCATTTGCGCCGCGTTCTGCTTGGTGAAAACCGTAAGGATGTAAGTGATAAGCTCAGCGCTTCTCTGGAAGTCGTAGGATATTCTGTGGAACGCGTTTTCTCAGGACCGGATGTTCTGGAAAGCGCGATAGTGGGTAAACCTGATGTTGTTGCTATGCGCCTGCCACTATGCGACATGAATGCTCTGGCTGTCGCCGACGTTCTGTCGCAGATGCCCAACACCAAATCAATACCTGTTGTGGTATACGGTATGGATGAAGGTGGCATCGATCTGGAACTCCAAACCGCTGTCGATGAACACAGAATTGCAAAGGCTGTTTCAAGTGCAGAATCAGCAGATATCCTTCGTGCCATTTCTCAGGTAATCTCAACCATTGAAGAGTAATGCAAAATGCGTTGTCCATCGTGTGGTGATCTAGAAGACAAAGTTCTCGATAGTCGATCGGCAAGGGATGGCGCGGCCATTCGCCGTCGCCGTGAGTGTCAATCGTGTCATCATCGGTATACAACCTTCGAAGAGGTTGTAAAAGATGAACTGAGGGTGGTTAAGCATGATGGCCGTCACGAGACGCTGAACCGACATAAACTTATCAGGGGCGTAACCCGGGCGTGTGAAAAGCGGCCCGTGAGCGTTGCCCAGATAGAGGCCCTTGTTGATTCAGTGCTTGACGAGGTGCAGCGTTATTATGACCGTGAAATCCAGAGTATGGAGATCGGTGAAAAGGTTATTGCACGTTTAGAGAAACTCGATGATGTTGCATATGTACGCTTCGCATCGGTGTATAAGCGTTTCGCAGATGTAAGCCAGTTTGCAAACGCGATTCGTGAACTGAAGAAGAGCGGAAATAGTTGAATTTGTTAAATATGGAGATTATATAATGATTACAGAGAGCCGTATAAAAGAAGAGTTAGCCAATGTGTTGGAGAGTGTTGATGTCCAGGGCTTAGGTGAGCACATCACCGGAAAGGTTCGCGATAGTTATATTTTAGATGGCGGGCGGCGGCTGCTTGTCACTTCAGATCGCATAAGTGCATTTGACTGTGTTCTGGGAACTATTCCTTTTAAGGGTCAGGTTCTTAACCAGCTGGCATCCTGGTGGTTTAAGAAGACGAAAGACATAGTACCGAACCACGTGATTGATGTGCCCGACCCCAATATAATGCTGGTAAAAGAGTGCAGCCAATTGCCGCTTGAATTTGTTGTCCGAGGTTACATTACCGGCGTGACAAAGACCTCGGCATGGACTAACTACAATAATGGCGCACGCAACATCTGCGGAAACATTCTTCCGGACGGACTGAAAAAGAATCAGAAGTTTGATCAGCCAATTATTACCCCAACAACTAAACTCGAAAAGCATGACCGCAACATATCGCGTGCCGAAGCTATAGACGAAGGTTTGATTGACGGTGACACCTTTGATGAAGCAGCAGAGATTTGTCTCAAGCTATACTCGCGTGCCTCCGAAATTGCCGCCGGGCGTGGTTTGATTTTTGTGGATACAAAATATGAACTGGGTACGATAGATGGTGTAATGGTTGTGTCGGACGAAGTTAACACACCTGATTCATCACGCTATTGGTATAGCGACAGCTACGAAGATCTTCTGGCGAAAGGTGAAGATCAGCGCAAGCTCGATAAAGAGTACGTTCGCCAATGGCTTGCCGCCCAGGGCTACATAGGCGATGGTGACGCTCCTGTGCTGTCCGAAGAGGTGCGGGTCGAAGCCTCCCGCCGTTATATTATGGCATATGAACTAATTACCGGCAGAGACTTTGTTCCGGTAGAGGGATGCATTCGTGAGAGAGTCGAAGCAGCCATTAAAAAGTATGCATGATGCCGTAAAGGAGTGCGGCTGCCAATGTAGCGGCGGTTGCGGTACGTCATCTGCAACCCAGCAAGATGACTGCCACTCCGCTGAAACAATGGAACGGCCCGTCGTCCTGATAACCGGAGGCGCTGTTCGTATTGGCGCAGCCATATGCCGGACCTTCTTCCTTGCCGGTTATGACCTCGTAATTCATTATAATCGATCTGAGGAGGCTGCAGTTGCGCTGAGGGATGAGTGCAGGGCTATGGGTGCTGT
>CAZAKU010000043.1:0-7969 GCA_964485765.1 uncultured Lentisphaerales bacterium | reverse complement strand
CATTTATGGACCAGCCCGGATTTCGACGCACCGCCGGCGACGTCATGCTTTCGGTAAACAGCATCCATGTGCGCTTTGCCAGCGGGGCGGTCGGGTATCTGCTCAGTCAGCGCGGCGACAGCACATTCGGCCTCGGCGGCTGGTGGAGCGTGGAAATACGCGGAACACACGGCTCCTTCGTCATCGAAAACTGCGTCGAAAAACTAACATACTATCCCGCACCGGGAACAGAGGGGGCGGCGGCTCCGGAGAAGCTGAAACTGGGCGAATCACCGACACCAGTGGTAACAAACACCGGCGTCACCGATTTCAGCATCACCTTCCCGAACCGCATTCACGCCTTTCTCGAAGATGTCACTAACAAGGTTCCCCGCTCAAAATTACGTGCATCCGGACGCGATGCGCTGGCCACACTGGAATATACCTGGGCGGCCATTGAGTCTCACGAAAAGGGCGGAATCCTTGTGCGCCCCAACCCCCTGCCACCCATGCGCGGAGAGGCTGCATTAGAAGCCTGATAATTTGAACAGATGAAGCAACAATCACTCATCACAGCGATGTTAAGCCTTAATGATATGATGGAGACAAAACAATGAAACTAGGCGCTAATTCAGTCCTGTTTGGTGGCTACGATATGGCCACTGCATTCAGGTGCATCAAGATGTCGGGCTACGACGGAATAGAGATCTCAGCCATTGAGGGAATGAGTGAACATCTCGTGCTGTCACGCTGGCAGAGCTGTGTGCCCGAAATCAAATCACTCGCAGCTGAATATGAGCTGGAACTACTTGCCATGGAACAGCCCAATCAGGACCCAACCGTCATGGAGAGTGCCATGCAGGCGGCAGTCGAAATCGGCATCCCCATCATCAACTGCGGCCCCGGCGGTAAAAGCGACGAGCCCGGCTCCATAGAGGAGAGAATCGACAGCCTCGGGAAACTGTGCGAGCGTGCCGAACACTACGGCATTACGCTCTGCGTTAAAGCACACGTAGGTGCGGCGATCTACAACACGCCAACCACGCTGAAGGCACTTAAGGCAATCACTTCACCGGCATTCGGACTCGATATGGATCCCTCCCATATTCACCGCGCCGACGAGAACCCCGTCGAAGCGCTTGAGCAGGTCGCCGAACGTATTAAACATGTTCATATACGCGACTGCCTGGGCCGTCAGCACGGCCCGGGTCAGCCGGAGGATCAGGCCAACGGACGCGGCGATATTGACCTGCTCGGCTACATACGCATCCTCAAAGAGAAGGGCTACAGCGGGCCGATTGACCTCGAGGTGATCGGCACAAAGGCAAAGGGCTACAGCCTGGAGCAATGCTGCACCATCGCTGCAGAAGCACGCGGACACATGCAGGCCTGCCTACAGGTCTGCGGAGCACGATAACCCTCTTCCGTAACCGAGCCATAACAGACGACTTTAAAAGGAGATACACCATGCCAGCCAAGAAACCCAACATCCTGCTGATCGGAATCGACTCCCTGCTCTCAACCCACATGAGCTGCTACGGCTATGATCGACAAACCACCCCCTACATGGATGCCTTTGCCAAGAGCGGGTGCCTCTTCGAAAACACCATATCATCCAACATCCCCACTACACCGGGATATGGCTGCATGCTCACAGGAATGGATATGTTCTCGACCCAGATCGTATCGCTGCGCCATAAAGGGCCTCTGCGCAAACAGATTAAGACGCTCCCCGAAATCCTGCGTAAGGAGGGCTATAACAGCACCTGTGTCGGCTTTAAGATGGCTCCTTCCAGAGGATTCGACAACTACCTGGACTACGAATCCTGGTGCGCAGGAGAGGATGGCTCCATGCCGAAGGCAGATCTTCTGAACGACGTAACTGTTCCTGAAATCGACCGTCTGGCAAAATCAAAAAAGCCATTCTTCCTGATGCTGCGCCACATGGACCCCCACTCGCCCTACCTCCCCCCCTCCCCCTACGACCGGATCTTCTACCACGGCAACGAATGCGACCCCAAAAACAGCTCCATGAAGCCCGTATTCGAGTTTGCCCCGTTTGCCGACTACCTCAGCTCATGGATGCCGAAGGGAATCACCGACAAGGACTACGTCATTGCACAGTACGACGGCGCAATCGCCTATATGGATGCCTGCATCCAGCGCCTTTTCACCCAACTCGAGTCTCTCGGGATACTGGATAACACAATTGTTGTCATCAATAGCGACCACGGTGAAACGCTCTACGATCATGAGTGCTGGTTCGACCATCATGGCCTGTATGATGTCACCCTGAAAGTACCCCTTATCATTCGCTACCCAAAAAAGGTACCGGCAGGCAAGCGCATCAACGGCTATAACCAGCACAAAGATCTGGTGCCGACCCTGCTTGAGCTGGCAGGCATTAAAAGTGAAATCAAGTTCGACGGACAATCCCTCATGAAATTAGTCCGGGGGAAAAAGAACAGCTTCGAAAGCGGGATCTACCTGACGGAATGCACCTGGATGCGCAAGCACGGCTGGCGTACCCCGGAATGGAAGTTGATTGTGGCCCTCGAACCGGACTGCCACTTCAAGCCCGAAATAGAACTCTATAATCTGATTGATGACCCGGATGAAAACCGCAATCTCGCAAAAAAACAACCTGAAGTCGTAGCGCACCTGCGTCAGCAAATGGATGCCCATATCGCCCGGCGAATCAAGCAGACAGGACACAGCAACCCAATCCTTAATCAGCCCGGCTGGCACGGTCATGCCGGTATCGATTACTTTGAATCGAGCCAACAAGCCTACGACACATTGCATATCGGCAGTGCCAAGAAAGCTAAGGCGCTGCAATCCGAAAAGAAATAGCTTGAGCATTCAAAAACGCACTTATTACAAAGGAGCTGAGATGCAACAAAGAGCAGCTGTAATCGGATGCGGTCCGATCGGAAATCAGCACGCCGATGTCTACGCAGCACACACCGGCGTTGAGCTTATCGCAGTTTGTGACATCAACCGGGAGCGGGCAGATGCGGCCGCTGCACGGCTAGGAGTAACGGCGTTCTATTCCGTAACCGAGTTGATCTCAGGCACAACACTGAGCATGGTCAGTGTCGCCACTGGCGGCACAGAATATGGCAGCGACCACTATGAGCCAACCCTGCAGGCCCTCAACGCCGGGCTGCATGTACTTGGCGAAAAACCTATCTGCAACGAAATAGCCCCGGCAGAAGAGATGGTCGCTCTGGCTGCAAACAGTAAGCTGTGCTACGGCATTAACCTGAATCACCGTTTCACCCCTGCCGCCCAACTGGCAAAAAGATGGATAGATGAGGGACGCATCGGTCATCAGCTCTTTATGAACATGGGCATGTGGATCAAGAACCCGCGCGAATCTTCGCCATGGTTTCAAATCAAAGCCCTGCACCCGCATACCGTTGATATCATGCGCTATTTCTGCGGCGATATAGAAGCCGTACAATGCTTTGCCACAAAGGCCCCGGGGCGCGCTATATGGTCGACCGCCCAGTTTAACATGCGCTTTACCAGTGGAGCCCTCGGGCACCTGACCGGCAGTTACGACATTGAGCGCGGACATCCCATGGAGCGTTGCGAAGTCGCCGGCCTTAAGGGACGCTTCATCATTGATGACATCTTCCGTGAAGCAACCCTCTTTCCAGCCGGGAACCCCGAGAAAACAGTTTTCACCAACCCGATCTTCGGCGGTATGCGCGATTTTGGCGATACCTTTAGAAACCGTTTAGGCCGCTTCGTTGAGCAACTCAACAGCGGAACAGCACCCGACCAGATCGATGGCTCAGGTGCGGATGGACTCGCCGCTCAAAAAGTCCTGGCCGCTGCCATCGAATCCATTAAAACTGAAACAGTGGTCCACCTATAATGAGAGTCACAATAATCGGCCGGGGGCACGGCGGCACACGTGCCATGTCGCACACCCTCAGTGAAAGCGGCGTCTACATGGGCGGCACACTTAACAAATCCGGAGATTTAATCCCACCCGAGGATATGTATGAGGCCTGCCGCGTCATGGCACGTCATGTTAAACACCTCGGCGAATACAACTGGGACTTCAGCGCCCTTCATGAAATGCCTGTCGATCCCGAATGGACGCAACTGATTAACAGCTACCTCGAATCTGTTCTTAACAGCGATGCCCAAAACCGAGGCTGGAAAATTCCCGAAACCACCCTCGTATATCCATGGATCGTGCGGATGTTCCCGGACATCAAGTATATCTACTGGATCCGCGATCCGCGCGACAGTATTACCGGTGGACATAAAACGGATGATATTGCCCACTTCAATGTCCCGTATACACCGACCGACAATTTGCGCGAACGGCGATCCATAAGCTGGAAATACCAGTCAGAAATCTACAAGACCACCCCGCAGCCTAAAAACCTGATAGAGGTCAAGTTCGAGGATTTTGTGCTTCGTCAGGAGGAAACCCTGACACGGCTTGAAGCGTTTCTGGGCATTCCTCTCGCACGCATCGAGGTACGCCCCGAATCGATAGGCCGCTGGCGCACTGATACGGAGCAAAACAATTTCCCCTGCTTCCAGGAGGAACTAACAAAGTACGGATACAAAAATGCAGATATGGCGTGACATCAAAGGCGCCTGCCCTGAGCTCATCCTTTCAGATAAAGGTAACTTTCTTGCATAGGAATCCGTATATAAACAAAGAGGTGGTACAGCCATGATCCGCAAAGCCTTTGTCATGAGCGTCAACCCGGAACAACACGATGAATACGAGAGCCGGCACCGTCCGATTTGGCCAGAGCTGGAAGCCGTCCTGAAAGCGCATGGCGTACACAACTACTCAATCTTCCTGCACGAATCTACACACCAACTATTCGCATACGCAGAGATCGAGGATGAGGCACGATGGAACGCCATTGCCGGCACCGACATCTGCAAAAAATGGTGGGCTCACATGGGCGACATCATGCCCGCAAACCCCGACAACAGCCCCATCTCCATAGATCTAAGGGAAGTATTCCATATAGACTGAGACGCCCGGAGGCAGGGCTTCTTCACCTGTCAGGCAAGCTGACAGGGGCCGGAGAGGGGTTTGGTTTAAACGATAGTGGCTGTTAAGCTTATCCACCCGTGACACAAGGTCACGGGGGTAAAGCCAGATAACGACGTGACCGTACTTGTATCACAAATGAATAGGTGGCGGTCTAACCGCCAGCCACACGCCACCCACCGCAGAGAAGGCCCCCGTGACCTCGCGTCACGGGTGAATAAGCTTAACCGCCACACGCCACCCACCGCAGAAATGGCCCCCGTGACCTCGCGTCACGGGTGAATAAGCTTAACCGCCTCTTCGAAACGCTCCCATGCCGCGTCGTCCAACTCAGGCCCAAGGTACGGCACATGCCCCAGAACGGGGACATCACCAAAGGTAGAAATTGCGTCAGGGTTGTCTCTATAAATAAAATCTTTTTCGCATCTCGCTGTATCGCACAACACAACCCCGGCACACACCAATCTGGCCGAGCGCAGGGCGGAAAGTGAGAGCAATGTTTCGTTAATCGTACCCAGGCCACCGCGCGAAACCAGCAACACCGGCCAGTTAAGAGCAACCATCAGGTCAAGCATGCTCTGCTGTTCATTGATTGGCACCATTATCCCGCCAGCCCCCTCTGCCAGCACCACCTCGTGCCGTGTCAGCAGGCGTTCAGCCGCTGCCGTCACCTTCTCCAGCGAAGGAGACTCCCCCGCCATACGAGCCGCCAGATGAGGTGAGCAGGCAGGCCCGTACGCATAGACGCAGAGATCCGCCCTCTCCTCTTGCATTGGCTTCCAACCCGAAACCGATAAAGAAAACTCAAGATCCGGGGCCACCCAGCAACCGGATGCATCACGCGTACAACCCGTCTGAAAGGGCTTCATAACTGCGGCATCCACCCCGCTGCGGCGCAACCGGCGCAATAGCCCGGCTGTCACAACAGTTTTGCCGACATCAGTACCCGTCCCGGTTATAAATAATCCCGCCATTTTTCAGTACCTCTCCGCAATAAACATCAATACCTTATATGTAGCAGGGACTTTGCCGTCACTCCTAGAAAAGCGCTGTTTATACAATGCCATAACCTGCCGCAGAACACCCGCGCCAAGCACACCGCTGCCACCGTGCCCCGAACAACGGGCTCCGATAGCCTGAACGCCCCGTACCACCTCGCGTGGTGACGCATACTGCTGCACTACATCAAACTCTTCAGCCCTGATTCGTCGCCATAGAGATGTGTCGAAAGCGCTCAGATAAGATTCCGCATTCCCCAGTGCCAACCCCGGCATAGGGCTGCCCGTAACATCCTCTACACATTCCGATAGCTCTCCGAGTGTTCCGTCAAGCGGTACCGCCATCACCGCATGCCCGCCGGACGTCAGCATCGCGGCCAGATGCTCACCCAATTTAAATCGCTTCTCAAACCACTGCACAACGCAACTGGCCGCAACGAGGTCGCAACACTCTTCAACCACATACTGCTCAGCATCCGCTACACGCCATTGTACGCGCTTATCTTCAGGCCACCGCGCTCTGCAGGCCTCAACCATAGCCGGGGCAAGATCAAGGGCCATCATGTTCGCATCCGGAAACAACCGCAGCAGATGCTCTGTCAACAACCCCGTACCGCAACCCAACTCAAGCATACGCATAACATTTAAATCGCCATCAATAAAACCAGCCAACCGTTGCGCAACAATCCGCTGATGCAGGGCATGACGTGTATAGGTTGCAGCAGCATCCGAGAAACGGTGCCCAACCAGCTGCTTTTGTGGAAGAACGCTCATCGCTCCGCCTCCACAACCTTCCGTAACAGTGCCGCCAGCGCCGCCCAACTCTCCTCCCCCGGGGTGTGCCCCTCCCCCGGGACAACCCGTAGCTCCCCGCTCCCCGGCAAATGCCCATGCAACCACTTTGCCTGACTAACAGGAACTACGGCATCTCCCTCAGCATGTACAAGATGTACGGGGATCTTAACCTGCGAAACCCGATCACGTAAGTCCCACGACAACAATGCATCCAGCCCCGCGTCAGCAACATTAAGAGGAGTATCAAGAGCATCTTCCGTTACCTGAGACAAGGCAGAGTCATCTACACCACACAGTTCAAAAAAGGATCGGTAGCATTCTGCGGCATTCTTCCGCAGTGCTATGCGCATAGCCCGTAATCGTCGTATCGATACTCCGGAATATTCGCCTTCGCCAGGCAAGCGCGACGTTGCCCCCATTAACACCATTGATTTAAGTAGTTCCGGAGCTTCTAAAGCCACACGTAATGCGGCCATCGCCCCCAGTGACCATCCGACCATAACAACCGGATGCGAAACGTCACGGACCCTCTGCGCCAGAGCATCGGCCGACAACACATCCTGCCAATCCAAAGCCAGCGCACTGCACCCCCCGGGTATATGCGGCATCAGCGGCCGCCAGAAATCGGCACCGTGCATCCATCCGGGTAACATCAGAATCCGAATCATTTTACCTCTCCCAAACAATGGGATACCCGTGCTGCCGCCGCTGACAATAACTCCGCAGTATGCGCTAACGTAACCGAAAACCTAAGCCGGGCCGTTCCCTGCGGAACCGTTGGCGGGCGAATCGCAGTACAGAGAATATCATCCGCCATCAGAGCCTTTGAAGCGGCAAGTGCGCGCATATTGTCCCCAATCATAACAGGCACAATCTGCGAACAGGATGGGGCTGTATCCAGGCCGTATCCATCCAGAATCTTACGAAATGTTTCCGATCGCGACCGAAGAGCCTTTCCTCTCTCCCGTTCACGCCGGATCAAACGCACAGCAGCCAGAGCGGCAGCCGTACTCGCCGGAGGTAGAGCTGTAGAATAGATAAAGCTGCGGGCACGATTTACAAGTAAAGATTTGAAAAGCGAATCGCCTGCAACAAAGCCTCCGTAGCCTCCCAATGACTTGCTGAATGTTCCAGTAATCGCAAATGGCTGCGCCTCAGG
>CAZAKU010000042.1:0-2631 GCA_964485765.1 uncultured Lentisphaerales bacterium | reverse complement strand
CTGTGCATAATCCCTAATGTATCTGCGGCACAAGCCGCTATGGCGCGCCTTCAGATGCCTTGGCAGTCGGCTCAGTTCTTCTCTGTGCATGGGCGTGATAAGAATCTTCCGTGGCGCTCGGTGCTGCAGGCTCCGGTTGCGGTTGTCTATTGTGACAGTGTCCGCACACCCGCAAGCTGCGCCGCGGCGTTGCTGGATGCATTCCCCAGGGCATCCTCCCGCTCGGCTGCGATTGTTGCCGATCTGGGTACGGCTGAGGAGACCATCTGCCGCGGCACCCTTGAGGAGCTGTCGGCGAGCGGCATCTCAGGACTGTCGATGCTTGTACTGTTTGAGCGCAGTGACTCAGATGCTAGAGCAGTTCCCGAAATACCGCTGGGATTAGACGATGATAGTTACATACATGAGAGCGGCCTTATCACACATCCCGAGATACGTGCTGTAGTCGTTTCGAAGTTACGGCTGCGCCCGGGTGTGCTGTGGGATCTTGGTGCCGGCAGCGGCTCGGTTTCAGTTGAAGCCGCCGGATTGTGCCGGGGGCTTAAGGTTTATGCGGTTGAGGCCAAAGCGGAGCGCTGTGAGCAGATCCGCGAGAATGCGCGCAGTTCGGGGTGTTCGGATTACGAGGTGCTTGAGGGCAACAGCCTTGATATCATATCCTCTCTCCCCGAACCTGACTCTGTTTTTGTGGGCGGCGGTGGTGAGAGTATTACGCAGATTGTCACATCTGCATACCGGCGATTACGTCCGGGCGGGACTCTTGTTGCCGCCGCAGTACTGGAGAATACGCGTGCCTCTCTGCTCTCCTCTCTGCCGGGCGTCGAGAAAGATATTGTTGAGATCTCAGTCAGGCACTCCTCTCCCCTGGGCAAAGGCATAATCATGCGCCCCCAGAATTCTGTATGTATATTTGTTTTTAATAAGGTGGAAGAATGAAACAGGGAAGAGTTACTTTTGCAGGTGCCGGCCCCGGCGCGGTGGATCTGCTTACGTTGAGAAGCCGTGATGCTATTGCCGCGGCGGATATAATTGTATACGCGGGTTCGCTGGTTAATCCGGGTGTTCTTGGCTTTGCCCGTGAAGATGTTGAGATACACGACAGTGCCGGTATGACACTCGATGAAACCACGCGTGTGCTGGTAGAGGGAAGTCGTTCCGGAAAGAGAGTACTCAGGCTGCATACCGGTGATCCTTCACTGTATGGGGCAATAGCGGAACAGATTGCAGAGCTGAACAGTGCCGGGATTGAATACGATGTCATTCCCGGGGTGACGGCTGCATTTGCCGCAGCGGCCAGTTTGGGCTGCGAGATGACTCTGCCGGGGCATACTCAAACAGTAATGCTGACGCGTCGTGCCGGACGCACACCGGTGCCGGAGGGGGAGGATATACCCTCTCTGGCATCTCATGGTGCAACGATGGCGCTTTATCTCAGCGTTGGCGATATGCCCGGGCTTGTGGATGAATTGCTGGAGGGCGGCTATCCCTCTTCGACCCCCGTTGCGGTTGTCTATCGCGCCAGCTGGCCCGATGAACGCAGTGTTAAGGGTACGCTGGAAAATATTGCAGGATTGGTTGCTGAGTCAGATATATCACGCCAGGCATTGGTCTTGGTTGGCAGCGCATTGAGCGGGATGGGGGAGAAATCACGTCTTTACGCCCCGGACTTTGCTCACGGTTATCGTGGTTCAAGCAGAGAGAGTGATGGCTCTGCCCCATGCGTGAGGGATAGTAATGACGGTTACACTGTTAGATCCGAAACCCCAGCGATATATAAAGCGGGTCCAATTCTGAAGGGACCCTTTCTGGGGCGTGTTGCGGTGTATGGTCTGACTGCCCAGGGTTGCCGTATGGCCAGGAGGATTGCCGGTAGTCTGGGTGCAGATCCATTCCTGTCGCAGAAACATGCAGCAGAGGCGGATTCTCTTACCTTTGATCCGGCCCGTATAGGGGAGCTGCTGGCTGCTCAGTGGCACTCTTACGATGCACATGTATTTGTGATGGCTTCCGGTATAGTTGTACGTAAAATCGCTCCGCTGCTGGAGAGCAAGGTCACCGACCCGGCAGTCGTCGTGTGCGATGAGGCCGGGAAACATGCCATAAGCCTTGTAGGCGGGCATATAGGTGGCGCTAACCGGCTTTGTAAGCAGATCGCAAAAGAGCTTACGGGTGCTGCCGTTATTACCACTGCTACAGATGTTCAGAATATTTTTGCATTTGATGAAGTTGCCGCACTTCAGGGGTTGGAGATACTGAATCCCTCCGTTATCAAGGTAGTTAACAGTGCCTTGCTTCAGAACAAGCCTATCGGCTTTGTCGGGCCGGAGTCTCTGAGAAAGCTCTACTACGGTGCACGGGATTGCGTTCGCTCTGTCGATGTGGCAGGGCCGTTTCCTGATGACCTGATGGCGGTCGTCTCTTTGGATGCAGAGCTCCCGGCTGATCTCGACGTGCCACAACTGCGTTTACGCAGCCAGCCTCTTGTGCTGGGGATAGGGTGTCGGCGCGGCACATCCTCTGACGAGATCGCTAAAGCCGTGGATGAGGCCATGCGCTGGTATGATCTTCCATTCTCCCGGGTTGATGCGGTGGCAAGCTCTGTCGTGAAGAGCGATGAGGCAGGGATGTTGG
>CAZAKU010000041.1:0-5487 GCA_964485765.1 uncultured Lentisphaerales bacterium | reverse complement strand
TGCCAAGGTTGGCTTCGTTGAGGTGCATCGCGTGTTCAAGAATGGCTCCGAGTCCTCAAAGGGCGTTTCCGTTCCGGGCTATCTGCAGGATACAGATGACATACGGGAGGACCTGGCCCAGTTCCAAGCCACGATCAAGTTTTTCGACGAGCGCGTAGGCGAGATCCTGGACGCATTAGAAGCCAGTGAGATCGCCAGCAACACACTTGTTGTGATGACCTCCGACCACGGGATACCCTATCCGGGCGCGAAATGGACGGCCCGTAAGGCGGGGATCGAAGTCCCTTTTATTGTATACCAACCGGACACCGTGTTCACTGGCGGTAAAGTTTTTGATGAGGTCATGGGCAACGTGGATGTTCTGCCGACGATACTTGACTATTTAGACGCAGACATTCCGACGAATATTCAGGGCGTCAGCTTCATGTCGTTAATCAATGGTGAGACACGTGTGCCGCCGCGCACGGAAGCGTTCGCACAGTACACGCCGGAGATGAAGCGGGACAACCAATCGCGTTGTATAATCAACAATAAATATCATCTGATCCGCTATTTCGATGCGGGGCGCATTGTTGATTATCCGGTGGCGGTTAATCCACAAACCTTCGCCAATCATGAGCAACGCTGCAAAACAACGGAGGACCGACCGTTTGCTCAGCTCTACGACATCGAGAAGGACCCTTATGAATTGAACGACATCGGTTCGCTCGAAGAGAACCGGGAGATCGTAGCAGAGCTATCCGAAAAGCTTTTGGACTGGATGAAAGATCTGAATGACCCACTGCTAAAGGGACCACTGCGCACCCCGTACTACGAGCGGGCCATGGCAGATCTCCTTGAAGGCGGTTGATGAGCTGAGCGGAAAGCGCATCATCTACTCCTTTGCGGATGGGTGCAGTGAGTACAAAATGAGAGCTCTCGCCCGCTCGCTTCACTCACTCAAGATGCTGAGTTTCGCTGAGAGGGGAAAAATGCTTATTTGAAGATTTTCCTTTGCGCCTTTGCGAGAATTGTCTTCCGTTCTTAACGATGCGCTGAGGCTTCGGCGCGGCCCGATATCCTCTAGCGCCTGGTTCGATGATGCAGTCCTATTTGCTCTTAGTGGTGGTGGCAGAAGCCCTGCACTCTAGCCTATCAAGGCGATCCTCGTTATTCTCGACCTTGTCGCGAAGTTCCGCTCCGTCATGGTAGTGGGTGTGGGTGTGGTCACTACTGAAGAGGCTCAACCCCATGCATCCTGACGACAGCGTAGCCGCCCCGCAGATTACCGCCAATATGGTCATTCTAAACAGCTTGTCCATTTGTCTTTTTCCTTCTTCTTATGTCAGGTCTTCAACAATTTACTATACGGATTCGTTCCGCCTGAGCACGGCTCTCATTCTTGATAAACACCCCGTTTTTTACCTTACCGAGGTCAACCGTTACACAGATAATAGTGCCATTGTGAAACCAGTCAAGCCGTAAAACGAGATGTCTCAAGAAGAGCGTACATTTTGGCCTAAGTTTGTCAACTGCCTTGCTTTACGCGCGATTGACAGTAACTCACTGCGGAATCCGAGGATTGACAAACTGAGAGCTCTCTCGCCCGTTCGCTTCACTCACTCAAGACGCTAAGTTTCGCTAAGAGGGGGAAGACGCTTATTTGAATTGTTTCCTCTGCGCTCTTTGCGCCTTTGCGAGAGTATCCTCTTCCGTTTTTAACGTCGAGGGTACGGTGCGAACGGATGTCGGGACTGGTGATTCGATGGATGTTACTTCGTCTCCAAACAGGCCTTGTCGACTTTCAACGGTCCACCCTCCAAGATATCCTTCTTGGCCTTGGTGTATTCCTCGTCAGAGATTGCACCCTTCGCTTTGGCCTCCTGTAAATCAACCAATTCCTTCCCGATGGTCGTCGTTCGGCTGTAGTGCAATGTCCCCTTGTTGAACATTGCACAGCCACTGAGGCCACCCGCCACTACTGCCAACGCCACCACCGTTACCATTCGTATCTTCGTCATTTGTTCGTACTCCTTGTCTTGTTTGTGTCCCAACAATTAGCGTTTTATGTAATATGCCATAAACCTACTGTTGCGGTGTACAGTCGTCAAGGGGGCAATTTCGCTGAAAGAGTTTGGACAGTCTCTGCCTAAGGCATCATATATAAGATCTGTTTCCTCCTCCGCGCTTAGCGACTTCGCCTTCCATCCGGCGAGACCGGACGTCGGACGGGGTTTGAGCGCGCATCGCGTGGCTTCCAGCGGTACATGTGCAGACGTCGTGTTCGCCATCTCAATCCTCATACGTCCAGCAAGGTGCCAACCTTGTTTAGAACCTGCCGCACCGTGGTTTCCGGGAGGGTACAAAGGCGCGATGCCTCGCGGGCCCGCCAGTCCATGCTCTTGACCTGATCAGCGAGAACTGCTCCGGATGCCTTCAGCCCGTCCGGAACTCTCACTTCGAACGGGTAGCCCTTCACCTGGTTGGTGAGTGGACACAGAATTGCCAGGCCAACCTTCCGGTTGTAGGCCTGTGGCGACAGGACAAGGGCAGGCTGGCGTCCGGTTTGCTCATGTCCAGCCTGAGGGGTGAAGGATATCCAGACGACATCCCCCCGTTTCGGGCAGTATGAGGGCATTACCACACCTCCCGTCCCACTGCATCACCTGTTTCGATTTCAGCATGCAGGTTTCGTTTGGTGACGCCTTTGAGCAGGTCGTCCAAATTGTATTCGGGTTCGGAATGTGGGTCGATCACGATCTTACCGTCTTCGACGGAAAGATCAACAGGGGTCCCATAGGCAACGTGTGCTTCTTTTACGAAAGCCTTTGGAATGCGCACGGCCAAGCTGTTTCCCCACTTCTGGATCTTCGTCTGCATAGCATACCTCCTGTATCTACAAAGAGGATACATTCCGACCGCGCGTCGTGCAAGTTTTTTTCTGGCGCAACGCGACACGTGACTTTGTGACTTCTGTGCATCCTGTAGCTCCCCGTCTTCCTAGTGCCCCGGCCCGTAAGTAAGGGCATGTAGACTAATCAGGCTTCGACGAAGCGCTCATGGCGGCCTTCAGGACAATGGCCTTGTCAGAGAGAGCGAAAGCTCCTCTATAACCTGTATTCTCTTACCTCCGCGCATAATCAAGTCAGCTCTTCAAGCTCCACCCAGCGCTCCACAAGTTGCTCCAGCTCCTTTTCGACATGCAGCGTTCTCTGCTGCATCTCAGCTATAACACTCGGGGCCTCCTTGAAAAACTCGGGGGAACAGAGCTTCTCATGCAACTCGTCGCGCTCCATCTCAAGTGCAAGGATACTGTCGGGCAGTTTTTTGAGTTCACGCTTCTCATTGAATCCCAGTTTTCGATCACGCGTTTTGGTCGCCGACGGATTGCCGTTCTCAGCGGGAGAGCTACGCTTTTCAACAATTACTTCGGGACGCTGACGCAGCCAATCGTCGTAGCCGCCGGCATATACATCAAGTCCACCTTTATCGTCGAAAACAATAGTACTTGTGACCACATTATTGAGAAATGCACGGTCATGACTTACCAGCAGAACCGTACCGGCGTACTGCTGCACCTGCTCCTCCAGCAGATCAAGGGTCTCACTGTCGAGATCGTTTGTAGGTTCATCCATTACCAAAAGATTACTTGGTTCAAGGAAAAGGCGGGCAATAAGCAAGCGGTTACGCTCTCCTCCCGACAGCACGCCCACCGGGGTGCGAGCCCTCTCTGGTGTAAAGAGAAAATCCTGCAGGTAACCCAGAATGTGACGGGACTGCCCCCCAACATCAACAAGCTCCCTCTCGTGTGCCACATTCCATGCCACAGTCTTATCGGGGTCCAGAGAGGATCTTAGCTGATCGAAATACGCGATATCCAAACGGGTACCCAGCTTCAGCATTCCGCCCGTGGGGAGCAGGTCGCCGCACAGCAACCTAAGCAAGGTGGTTTTTCCTGCTCCATTGGGGCCGATAATACCTACACGCTCACCTCGCTGAATATTGACAGTAAGATCCTTAATCAGTAGGTCGGAATCAGGGTAGGCAAAATTAACATCCTCAGCGCGAACAATCAGATTACCGGATCGCTCTGAATTCATCAGTTTGATTCTGCTGCTGCCATCAGCAACTCTTCTCTCCGCGAAGTCACCGCGAAGTCTCTCCAGAGCACGTACACGTCCTTCATCACGAGTACGGCGTGCCCTTATCCCTTTGCGGATCCACTTCTCTTCACGGGAGAGGAGTTTGGATTTGCGTGCCCACTCCGTGGCCTCATCCTCAAGAAGCTGCTCTTTCCTGCGCAGAAAAGTGTCGTAATCACAGCTCCATCCGGCCAGAGCCCCGCGGTCCAGATCCAGTATACGTGTTGCCAGACTTCTTACAAAACGGCGGTCATGTGTAACAAAAAGAATAGTCTCGATATAACGCTTAAGAAAGCCCTCGAGCCATTCAATAGATGCGATATCAAGATGGTTGGTAGGTTCATCCAGCAACAGAATGTCGGGCTCACAAACAAGAGCACGCGCCAGCATGGCACGGCGTTTCATCCCCCCCGACAAAACACTGAACTCCGCGGATGGATCAAGATGAAGACGTGACATTGCCTGATCTGCCAACCCGGCATGCTCCCAATCCTCTGTATCTGCGGAGCGGCTTGCACCGGACTCCACCACACTACGCACACTACCGCTAATCTCCCGCGGAATCTCCTGTGGCAGGTAAGCCACACGTGCACCAGGAGCGGCCTGAACCATTCCGCCATCGGGCTCGATCTCCCCGCTCAGGATACGCAGCAACGTAGATTTTCCGGTCCCGTTACGGCCCACAAGACAAGCCCGCTCTCCCCGCTCAATATGCAGTGTCACATCATCAAGAAGCAAAGGCCCGCCAAACTGAACCGAAGCATTATATAAACTGATCAACGCCATTCTTTATCCTTCAAACCCCAACTTAAAAATTAAATCATTTATCTGTAACGCCACGCCCACCGGGCCCCTTGCCGACCTCGCGTCCGACACTCATAATCCGCCCTCTCATACAGCCTCGGCACTCCTCTGCAGTTTCATCAATACAGGCTTTGGCGGGGTATATCTCGTAATGACGCCTGTACTTTCGGGGGGTCATGTTGGGCATAACAACATTTGCTCCGCGCATGAGCCCCTTCTCCCTGCCGGTGGCCTTGTTAAGCGTAGCCAAAGCGGATGTGCTGGGGATATTGGCATCTGGTCTAACAATACGGGTGAGGGCCATCACCCTGTAGGCCATCTCCTCTCCACCCGGCACTTGATCCTGCTCTGGTGCCGGGGGAACAAGTCCGTTACCAAGCGGGGTTGCAGGGTGGGCAATATAGGGGCCGACGCCTATCATATCGAGGTCAAGCTCTGCAAAGAAGAGAATGTCACGCGCTAAACTCTCGTAAGTCTGCCCGGGTATTCCGATCATAACGCCACTGCCGGCTTCATACCCCAGCGCCTTAATATTTCGGAGAATAGCAAAGCGATCGGACAC
>CAZAKU010000040.1:0-2812 GCA_964485765.1 uncultured Lentisphaerales bacterium | reverse complement strand
GCTTAGTACGGCATTTCAATCAGAAGATGCTCTAATGTAACGGCACAACTTCTGCCCTATTCAACAGAAGCAGCATTATCTTCATTCAGCCATTCAGCCAGACCATGGCATCGTCAATAGTCTCAAACATACGCGTAGTTGCGCCACGATTGGCGGCGACATTTTCCGCGAAGGCGATATCCTCATCATCATGAAGAGTGACTAATGCAATCTTAAGCCCTCTGGTTGCATCAGGAAGGGAGGATGCAAAATCAAACAACTGCATCGTACTTGTTTTATTGATCTGCTGGCGCAAATCAACTATCAGCTTTGCAACCCTATTCTCCCTGCAAAACTGCATAATCGTACTAACATTATTAATACGACCCTCAAGAGTTATCTCACCGGTCCAGCAAAACAGTGCGATCTGTGTGCCTGGTATAATACTGATTTCAGCACTCATAATATCTCGCCCAAAGGGATGTCAGCATTATACATCATATATGAGATATTTGCACTCAATATCGCCGTTAGGCAGCGCGATACACTCTGTGGAGCGCATCGACATCGCCCGCTCTAAAGCATCGCCAACGGTTAGGACGCATATCCGCCAGCCGTGCATTTTCCTGAACCTTGCAGCCAAACCGCGTATAAAAGCGTCGTCCGTTGCCAGGCGTACACCATAAGGCGGGTTGGTGACGATAGTGCCCGTACGGGCATCTCCCTGAAGATCCATCACATCCCGCTCTTTGAAGGCAATCTTTACCCCGGCGGAACGAGCGTTGCTCTTTGCGATGTCAACCATGTCGGCATCTATATCACTGGCAATAATACGCGGACGCGAAGCCCCCATTTCACGCCGCAATTCACCACATAAAAGCTTAAGCTCCGCCGCTGCGGATTCATCAAAATTAGCCCAGCGCTCAAAACCGAAACGTCCACGCTCCAGCCCGGGAGGGATATTAGACGCCAACATGGCGGCTTCAATAGCAATCGTGCCTGAGCCGCACATGGGGTCCATTAAAAGAGACTGACGATCCCATCCGGAGAGGTGAATCATAGCTGAAGCAAGTGTTTCACGCAGAGGCGCTTCTCCACTCTGCACTCTATAGCCACGTCTGTGCAGTGAGCTGCCCGACAGGTCTAGATACAGGGTAGCCTTACTTTGAACCACATACAGAAAAACCCGCACATCGGGATCATCCCGCGAAACAGATGGCCGCTCCCCAAACTTCTCGCGTACCGAATCCACAATCGCATCTTTCACCTTCAAAGCGGCAAATCCGCTATGCCTGAAAGCGCTTGATTGGCAGACTGCCCCTACCGCCAGAGTCAGTGACGGAGTAAGATACTCCGACCAGTCGATAGCGCTGACACCCGCGTATAATGCCTCGGGTGTCGAGGCGTCGAATCTGGCCAACTGTACCTGGATGCGCTGTGCTATGCGGCTCTGAAGACAGGCCCGCCATCCATCCCGCCAGTTTCCCCTAAAAGGAATGCCACCGCGGTTCAGGCGTACACTCTCAAAGCCCAACTCACGCAGCTCATCGCAAAGCACACCCTCTGTTCCGGAAATCGAAGAAGCAAAAAAAGCCTGTTTCATTAATCCCCCGTCGCAGCGCGATGTTTTCGAACGGTTTCAAGTTTCACTACAGCACGACCACGCCCCGCCCTGCGAAAAAGGATATCCTCCAGGGCATCCCAGTCCGCCCTTGTGGGCTCACTGTCATAGTCCCATTTGGGTTCATCGGCCCTTTTATACTGCCACTTAAATGATGCGCGACCGAAAAAAGTAACTCGCACTTCTCGCTTCACTCCATCATCCAGACGCTCTTTCCAGGATACCTGATTCTTCACTCTACTCTCCAATCACTATATATAATCACAGGCGTTGGGTATACGTTATCAGCCCCTGATAACCGGTGACATCCATCTTACCAAGCGCTCCGCCATAGTCCAGGGATGCATCCAATGCCCGAAAACCGACACCAAAATAGGCACCATCATTCATCTGAAATTCCAGCCCGGCACGGCCGTAATACCCCAGGGAAGAATCATAACTCGATGTTGACATCGGAATTATTTCCCCATCCGGTCCCGTCACATAGCTGGGAGAGTCATCGTTCCAGCCCATCACAAACGCAGGTCCCGCGCCGCCATATATCCTGATTTTTTTAAATGCCTCGGTGCTGACGTATAGACCGGCAAAAATATCGGTCATCCGCATCGAAACATCAAGATTAACTGTTGCCTGACCACCGGATGCATACCAGCTGGTTCGCTGACTCCACCATGACAGTGTGGCTCCGGCCTCAAACCCAAAAGCATTCAGCTCTCCTGCCAACGGCATCTGACCTGCGATCCCTATCACAGGTGCGTCGGAGGCACTGGAGGAGACAGTCCCGCCAGTGCTGTCCAATGTAGTGCTCTGCCCACTCCATCTGGCAACACCAATCAGAGCCTGAACATCCACAGGATAACTTTCTCTGGCATTCGCAACTCCAACCAGAGATGCAGCCAGTCCCAACGATAAGCAAAGATCACCCACCCTCATTCTATTCTCCTTACCTTAGCAATATTGACAAACACCATTACGCATCAACAAATTCGTGAAGTCGCACTTCGGGGTACGAATGGTGCGAGTGTATCACTTGTTAAAGGCTCTATCAACTCTATCTAAGCGCGAAGCACGCGCGAAGCAACGCCGGCAAGAATAGGCCTGCGCCGGCACTAAGGTTGCCTCTCCACCTTTGTCGCGAGCTTTGTCCTGAGGTTTGTTGACATCTTATCTCTAACTGGGACGACAAAGCTTGCGACAAAGCTTGCGACAAAG
>CAZAKU010000039.1:0-2771 GCA_964485765.1 uncultured Lentisphaerales bacterium | reverse complement strand
ATACACTTCCCCGCTCCGAGATCGATGAGCTTAGGCAGCTCTCCCGGCGATGCGGAAAGATCTCCATTTGCGATTGATTCCGGCTGAGCCGGCAATTGCTGTACCGATTTCTTGCGATTCAGCTCCTTTATTGTGAAAATGGAGATGGCCGCGATTATCACAACCGATACCGCTATGCTCTTGTGAATTGCAGCTTTCATAACATTTCGGCGATCTGTTCTGCCGATGGAACCTTTCCGGAAATCTTTACAACACCGTTCACTACCAGCCCGGGGGTTATCATTACCCCGAAGGCCATTATGTCGTTAATCTGTGTAACCTTCTCAATTTCGTATTCAATTCCGAGCTTTTGGGCCGCCTCTTCTGCATTCTCTGCTAACTGTTTGCATTTGGGACAGCCGGTTCCGAGGATATGTATTTTGGTCATTTTTATCTCCTGTTTAAACAAAGTAGCCGTATAGAAGCCCGCTTATCGTCGCCATGGTTATAACCAGCAACACGAAAACCACAGTCTTCTTTGTGCCCATAACGCTGCGGATTACGAGCATGTTAGGAAGCGAAAGAGCCGGACCGGCCAGCAGCAGCGCCAGCGCGGGGCCCTGCCCCATGCCATTACTGATAAGGCCTTGTAAGATAGGTACTTCCGTGAGAGTTGCAAAATACATGAAGGCGCCTACAACGGATGCAAACATGTTGGCCCAGAGGGAGTTGCCGCCCACAAGCCCTGCTACCCATTTGGCGGGGATTAACCCTCCATCCGTACTCTCGGGGCTGCCTAGAAGCAATCCCGCCACCAGAACACCTCCAAAGAGAAGCGGAAGGATCTGCTTGGCGAACCCCCAGGATGATGAGAACCATTCTCCGTTTTCATCCTTACTGAGGCTGGTTATGGTAGATAAACCAATAACCCCGGCGGCAAATGCAATCATCGGCAGCGCGGGGAAGAGCAGCGCCAGTAAAACCACCGGCAGCGCAACAAAAACCATTTTCCACCATGCGATCTCAAACCAGATCACAAGAATGACCGCCATTGCGATTGAAAATAGCCCCGTCAGCGCCCATTTTGCCCGCCATAACCAGCTCCAGGGCCCCGGTGCAGGCTCGATCGCGCAGATATCTTCAGCAGGAAGCAGAATCTCCTCCCCGGCTCGGGAGTCGTCGATCGGTTTTACCCGGTAGGTGCCTTCCGGATTGCCTTCAGCCGGCTCCTCAAGGACGGTGGCGGTGATTACGGAGTCGTTGGTAAGTGTAATCTTGAAATCTCTGGGTTTACCCCAGTTTGCAAAGACAAGTATCGCCACCAGCGTAAGGAAAAAGAGCGCGTTCTGCCAGAGCGGGCGCTTTACCTCAGGTTCCGGCATTGTGACCTGTGCCGCGGCCTTGGCCGCCTCCTCTTTGCGGAAGATGAGGTGCATAAGCAGGCCGATGACGATACTGAAAACTATTGCACCAACCGCGCGTGCAATCCCCAGTTTGATTCCCAGTACCCGCGCTGTAAGCGCAATTGCGAGTACATTTATAGCCGGGCCGGAGTAGAGAAAGGCCGTCGCCGGTCCCAGACCGGCTCCCATACGGTATATGCCGGCAAAAAGCGGAAGCACCGTGCATGAGCAGACAGCCAGAATAGTGCCCGAAACGGATGCAACTCCATACGACACAACCTTGTTGGCCTTCGCGCCAAGGTATTTCATTACAGAGGCCTGACTGACGAAAACGGAGATCGCCCCGGCAATAAAAAATGCAGGAACCAGGCAGAGAAGCACATGCTCACGGGCATACCACTTCACCAGTTGAAACGATTCAAGGATGGCCGTATCGAAACGTGCCTTGCCCACCGGGAGATAGAAACAGAGCAGAAAGGCCCCTATGATCAGCGCAAGAGTTCTCCATTCCCGTTTCCAGTTAATCATTTCAGCTCCCCTTCTGATCGCAGATTGCCCGATCCACGCAGGTAACAAAATCTACGGCACAATGCATTCTGAGAGAGTAAAATACCTGCTTTCCGCGTTTTTCACAGGTCACCAGGCCTGATGTGCGTAACAGTGATAAATGTTTAGAAACCGTTGATGTATCGAGCTTTACAAGTTCCACTAACTCGCATACACAACGTTCACCATCTCCCAGAGCCATCACCATGGCCAGTCGGGTCGGATGCCCCAACGCTTTAAAAACATCTGCCCGGGTGCTCAAATCTCTCTTTTCTGCTGCTGTCATGTGGGGAGCATAGCAGAAGGTTGGTCACTTGGTCAAATGACAAAATGAGGACAAATGATTGTTTTCTTAGTAATAGATATAGAATAACATCCGGTCGGTTAGTTTTTTAACATTCCGGGCGTCGTTGCCTCGCCTCTTCTCCAGCCGGTTCCCGCTATAGCGGGAGAGATCCATTTCAGGTTTGGGCTCCAAATTATTATGACGTTACTAGCCCCGGATGTCATGGTATGCTTCTTTTTTGGAATTCATATTTCGCATACGACCGATTATTCAAGACACTCGATTCGCTCTGTGAGGGCGAGAGCGATCCGGTCTCACTCATGGCGACGATTGCCTGCGAGCTTTATACGACATTTGATGCATTCCACTGGGTCGGATTTTATAGAAATGTTGGTAATCGTATGCTTAAGATCGGGCCCTATCAGGGCGGCCATGGCTGCCTGCGGATATCTTTTGATCGCGGGGTCTGTGGAAAATGCGCTCGTGAAAAGGCAGTACAGAATGTACCGGACGTCATGGCCGTGCCCGACCACATCGCCTGCTCATCGTCGACGCGC
>CAZAKU010000038.1:0-13182 GCA_964485765.1 uncultured Lentisphaerales bacterium | reverse complement strand
TCGTTTACATCAAGATCGACATCGCCCGCATTATCAGGGATTTCACCGTCAAGATCAATCAAGATTTCACGCGGCTCAGAGCCGCGCGGCGCTCCGATGATAGCACGAGCTTCCAATTCATCCATAAGGCGGGCTGCACGTGTGTAGCCTACTCTCAGGCGGCGCTGCAGCATAGAGGTCGAGGCACGACGGGTTTCCCTGATGATCTGGATAGATTTTTCCAGCAATTCATCGTCGGCATTACTCAAAGAATCGGAGCCGGAGGATGAACTGGATGTCGTACCGGCAGCGACGTTATCCAGCGTATCCTTGATCTCCCTGACATAACTCGGCTCTTTCTGCTTCTTAACAAACTCAACCAGGCGTGAGACCTCTGCGTCATTCACCAATGCCCCCTGGGCGCGAATGAGTTTGCTTGAGCTGGGAGGAGCGAAAAGCATGTCTCCCCGGCCGAGAAGGGTCTCAGCGCCCTGCGAATCGAGTATCGTACGGCTGTCAACCTTCTGTGCCACCTGAAACGCAATTCTGGCCGGGAAGTTGGCCTTAATCGTACCGGTAATCACATTCACTGAAGGACGTTGGGTGGCCAGAATCATATGGATACCCACCGCTCGTGACAGCTGTGCAAGCCTGGCAATTGAATTCTCGATCTCTGCTCCGGCGGAGAGCATCAGGTCGGCAAGTTCATCAATAATAATAACAATATACGGCAGAGTTTTCGGCACTTGAGGTCCTGCTGCCGTAGACTCTTCACCGAACATATCCTGCTGTGTGGCAATCTCGCGATCGTTAAAGCTGGATATATTACGGACACCCTCCTTAGCAAAGAGCTTATAGCGTTTCTCCATCTCGTTAATGGCCCAGCGCAGCCCGAGAGCGACCTTTGCCGGGTCAGTGATGACAGGCACTACCAGATGAGGAAGGTGGTTATACACCGAAAATTCTACGATTTTAGGATCTACCAGCATCAGACGCAGCTGATCAGGCGTGCGCGACATTAACAATCCCGCCAGAACCGAGTTCATACAAACGCTTTTGCCGGAACCGGTTGCGCCCGCAATCAGCAGGTGAGGCATCTTTGCCAGGTCAGCGATAATATCCTGCCCACCTACATCCTTGCCCAGAACAAGGGGTACCGCATCTTTAGACTCAGTCCAGGCCTTGCTCTCAATAATTTCACGACCGGTAACAATTCGGCTGACGTCATTCGGGACCTCAATGCCTACCACACCTTTGCCGGGAATTGGGGCCTGGACACGCACACTGGTTGCCTTTAACACCAGTGCGATGTTATTGGACAGGCGCGCAATTCTCTCAACCCTGATTCCGGGAGCTGGCAGCAATTCGTATCGTGTTACAACCGGGCCCACCTCGACATTGGTTACCTTAACCTCCAGACCAAACTCCCTGAGTGTGTCAACCAGCAGTACGGCTGTTGCTTCGGTATCGCCGCCACTGGCACTCGTCAATGCATCTGCAGGAATGGGATCCAGAAGATCAACCGGAGGAAGCACGTAAGGTGTCTCATCTGCGGGATCCAAAGTGACCGGTGCGGCGGGCTGTGACGGTGCCTGTTGCCGAGAACTTGCCTCGGCAACACGCCTTCGCTCCTCCTGCTGGCGCATCTCATCCTGATGGCGACGGTCAAAAGCGTCCCTCCGTGCAGCGGCATCATTACGCTTACGTTCCTGCTCTGCAACGCGTTGTTTCTGCCGCAATTCACGCTCCTGATCGCGCTCAGCCTTCTCCTGCACCTTCAATTTATCAGCAGCGGCGCGCTCCTCACGTTCACGCTCGGACCGGGTCTGCCTTACACTTTCAGCCGCCTCTTCGCGTCTGCGCTCTATTTCATCCTGCCACTCACTAAATGCAACCGAAACATGCGCCACAACCTTGCCAACCGCACGATGCGTCGCCCGCAGGCTGTCAAGCCCCAGCAGGAACACCGAGGATATCAGCAATATACCCCAGGCAACCAGACCACCACCGACCGGGCTGAGCCAGCGCTCAAGAAATGCTGTCATCCCCAGCCAACCGATATGCCCTCCGGCATCGGTCAGGTTAAGCGACTCAAGAGTCCGTGCAAACAGAACAGAAGGAAGTTGCAGCACACACGTCAGACTAAGGGTAAACAAAATGCCCCAGAATAGAGTGCGCCAGCGGCGTCCACGACCGGTAAGCAATCCCAAACCCAGAAGAATAGACCAGAACGGCAACACCCATGCTGCCAGGCCAAACCACATAAAAGTCTTATAGGCCACCCACACACCCAGCGGGCCGATGAGGTTTGACGTGACTTCACTTGGAGGAGAAGAGAGTTCACTGACATCACGCCAATCGTACGACAGCAGACTCAGGAGGAAAAACATTCCAAGCACACACAGCAACGCACCACATATCTGCATTGAACCGTAGGCATTATCCTGAGAGCTGTTATCCTTCTCTCTAGTTTTATTTGATTTACTCATTTTCCCGATCAACAGCCGCAAACAAACCCAACCGTGAAAGAGAGGTCCCAGCCATACAGACAATCACGGCACACCCCTCTTCCGTAAGTTCAGCCACAATAACAGAGGCGCTCATAAAAGGCAAAAACCATCGGGATTTTTTTAAATAAAATTGAGGAAAAGTCATGCACCGGATATGAACGCTTAATTATCGTCGCACTCCCCATTGTCCATCACCGACTGCGAGTACCTGTGCAGCGACTCTCTGTGCTGAACACAATGCTGCATCATTACCGTAGATATACGTTCAAATGTGCTGTCATCGCTAACCACGTTCCCGAAAAAACCACGCTCAACGAGGGAAGATTCAATCCCTATAGCCGTGGCAAACGCCTCACAGCGAGTGACACAATTCTGCCTGGCATGTGACAACTGGGCATCTATCTTGTTACGGGTTCCCAGTGCCTGTTCCTTCGTGAACGGGTCAAACTGCCGAATATAGCTGCCCTGTTTGTACAGGGCATCAAGAGAGCTCAGCATATTTGCATGAACTGTCTCCTCTTTAGACAACTTCAGCCAGAACGCCTCATCCTCGGGAAACTGGTGCGAATAACAAAGATACAGCTCCGATGCCCTCTCCTCAGTACTTATCATTACCAGCAACAGTGCCCGCTGCGTCTCGATCATAGATGAGATGTCGTCTTTCACCGAATTAGTTTCGTTCATGCAACCACCCTCACTTCCCGGTAATCACTACAGCAATAAGAATCGTTTAAGTATACCAGAACTATCCGGCCTTGAGAACCGCTGCGATAGCGCCCGGGTCCTTAAGCTGGCGTTCGACCATAACTTTTGTAATTCTGATTTTGCGTCGCTTAACATTTCTTGGTGATTCGAACATAACATCCATCATGAGATGCTCGATAACTGCCCGTAGGCCGCGCGCCCCTGTTTTGCGCTTGATTGCGATTGAGGCAAGTTCACGCAAAGCAGCATCAGTGAAACTGAGGTCTATCTTATCCATTGCCAACAGCTTCTGGTACTGCCGTACCACGCAATTTTTGGGCTCAACAAGAATTTTCACCAGATCATCTTCCGAAAGCTCGCTCAGAGATGTAACAACCGGCAGACGTCCCACCAGTTCAGGAATAAGTCCGTAACGAATCATATCCTGGGGTGAAACCGAAAGCGAATTGGCCTCTCCGAGGGTCAGATCTGCCGGCTCCTCTTCGGTTGCAAAGCCCAGCTGACGAGTACCCCTGCGACGCCGTACAATCTCATCCAGTCCCACAAATGCACCACCGCAAATGAACAGTATATTCTCTGTGTTCAGTTTTATATACTGCTGCTGCGGGTGCTTACGACCACCACCAGGAGGAATGCGAGCCACAGATCCCTCGAGGATCTTCAATAATGCCTGCTGAACACCCTCACCGGAAACATCCCGTGTGATTGACACATTTTCAGTTTTACGCCCGATTTTGTCGATCTCATCGACATAGATTATGCCCTTCTCTGCCTGAGCGACATCCATATTGGCTGCCTGCAAAAGGCTCAAAAGAATGTTCTCTACATCCTCCCCGACATACCCCGCCTCTGTCAGCGTTGTGGCATCGACGATCGTGAACGGCACATCCAGCATCTTTGCCAACGTCCGTGCAAGCAGTGTTTTCCCGCTTCCGGTAGGGCCTATCAGGAGAATATTACTCTTCTCGATCTCGACATCATCATATTGCGAATCACCGTCATCAAATGCATCATCCTGCATCAGGCGCTTGTAATGATTATGCACGGCTACCGAAAGAACCTTCTTCGAGTAATCGTGGCCTATGACATACTGATCCAGAAACTCTTTAATGTCATGCGGCTTAGGTACGTCGAACGGGAGAGCCTCCGGCTGCTCGAACATTGCGCCTTCAGACACCATAAGGCGTTGACAGAGTTCCACGCAATCCGAGCAAATATTAACACCGGGGCCGGCGAGTAATCGCTCCACCTCATCCCGCTCTTTACCGCAGAATGAACATGTCGGGTCATTTTCAGACATACTATTTATCCTTTCCGGTCAAAGACTCACCCGGCATAAGAACTTCATCAATCAACCCATACGAAGAGGCATCGTCTGCCGACATAAAGAAATCACGATCGGTATCGCTTTCGATATCTTTAAGTTCTTTTCCTGCGTGAAATGCCAGGATCGCATTCAGGCGATCCCTCAAACGCAGAATCTCCTGCGCCTGAATACTGATATCTGCGGCCTGTCCCTGCACACCACCCCATGGCTGATGAATCATAATCCGTGCGTTTGGAAGTGCAAAGCGCTTACCCGCGGCCCCTGCAGCCAGCAGCACGGCCCCCATGCTTGCCGCCTGACCCACGCAATAGGTTGCGACATCGCACTTAATAAACTGCATTGTGTCATAGATTGCAAGACCCGCAGTAACCGACCCGCCGGGTGAGTTGATATAAACACTGACAGGCTTCTCGGCGTCTTCTGCCTGTAAAAACAGCAACTGTGCAATAATAAGGTTACTTACCTCATCATTTATCGGAGTACCGATAAAAATAATACGGTCTTTGAGTAAGCGTGAATATATATCAAATGCCCGCTCACCGCGCCCCGTCTGCTCAACAACCATAGGTACTAACATCTGGCCCCTCTCATTCATTGTTTTGACCCTTCGTCTTATTTAACCTTCGCTTCTTCGAGCAGGAAGTCCATCGTAAGCTCCGAACGGATATCACTCATCAACCGTTCAGTCCCATGATTCTTCTCTAACTCTGCGAGAAACTCTGCCGATGACATGCGATTCTGTACAGCTACCTCTTCTGCGCGCTTTTTGAAGAGATCATCATCTACGGTGATCTTCTCCTCGTCGGCAATGCGGTTTAGAATATACCCCAGCTTTACGCGGTCGGCACTCAGCTGTTCCGCCTGCTGCAGGATCTCAGCCTGCTGCTGCTGCAGCTGCTCGCGAGAAGCTCCGCGATCCATAAACTGCCTTACCATATTGCTAACGGTAAGCTGGCGTTCATGCTCAACTATCGACTTGGGCATATCAAAATCGACCTTCTTCAGCAGGAATGTAGAGATCTCCTCGCGACGGCGTGAGGCCTCCGTATCCTGAGCCCGTTTCTCCAGATGTTCTCGGATCTGCTTCGTCAGAGCCTCGGCATTATCACATGCCATGCGTTTGCAGAACTCTTCGTCCAATTCAGGGAGTTTCCGGCTTTTAATCGCCTTAACTGCTACATGATAAGCAGCCTTGCGCCCCTTAACAGCCTCAACGCGGAAGTCCTTCGGGAACTTAATATTGATATCCTTTTCATCGCCGACAGAGATACCAACCAGCTCTTTTGATATTCCCGGCAGGAACTCATTATCGCCACACTGAGCCCAGAAATCTGTCCCTTCACCCAGTCCGTCGCAATCAGAAGCCAGGGCGCTTACAGGTTCGCCATCGATGGTTCCGGAGTAATCTATCTGTACGACATTTCCATCTTCTACGGGTTTGTCCGTGACGTCGTCATAGGTGGCATAGGCCGTGCGCATCTGCTCAACGGCTTCATCCACATCTGAATCCGAAACGTCCGTACTCTCCGCCTTTACAGAAATCTTCTTATACTTCGGCAGTTTGAAATCTGGAGCGACGTCAACCGTGGCGTCAAAGCTCAGGCCAGCTTCACTACTGAAGTTCACATTCTCCACAGACACCACGGCAACCGGGGTGAGCCCCTTCTCCTTCAGTGCTTCATGGTACAACTTCGGCACAAGTACAGAACGAATCTCCTCATCGATCTGAGTTTTGAACTTCTTCTCTACTACAGCAATAGGAGCCTTTCCCTTACGAAATCCGGGGATGCGCCCCGCTGCAGCAAATTGTGTTACAATCTCAGCGTATGTTTCTGACGTTTCCTCTGCCGGTGCTGCCACTTTCAGCTGTTGGCGGCAAGGTTCAATCTCCTTCAACTCGATCTTCATAATATATTCAATTCCTTTATTTAAGCGCGTGCTTACGGCGCTATTCTTTCATAGACAATAAAAACTCTGCATTATTAGGTGTTGCTTTCAAGCGTTTAATCACCATCTCCATTGCTTCAACAACTTGCACGCCATTGAGAGCCCTTCTCAAAATCCAGGTCTTACTAAGTTCCTCGGGATGAAGCAGCAGCTCCTCCTTACGAGTGCCTGAACGTTCAATATTAATGGCAGGGAATATCCTTTTGTCAACTAATTGACGGTCGAGACACAATTCCATGTTTCCGGTACCCTTGAATTCCTCAAAGATTACCTCGTCCATACGGCTACCGGTATCCACCAGGGCGGTCGCAATAATGGTTAAGGAACCACCCTCCTCGATGTTTCGTGCGGCACCGAAGAAGCGTTTAGGCTTATGCAGCGCATTTGCATCTACACCACCGGAGAGGATCTTGCCGCTGTTAGGCTGCAGGGTGTTATATGCCCGGGCAAGACGCGTAATACTATCGAGCAGAATTATCACATCGCGTCCGGTCTCTGCCATGCGCTTTGCGCGCTCTATCACCATCTCCGCAACCTGTACATGCCGGTCGGGGGCTTCATCGAAGGTAGAGCTGAACACATGCGCCTTGGTGTTGCGCTGCATATCGGTTACCTCCTCGGGGCGTTCATCTATTAGGAGAATAATCAGATAAGCGTCGGGGCTATTCACAGAGACAGCATTCGCTATCTGCTGCAGAAGCACCGTCTTGCCCGTACGCGGCGGAGCAACAATAAGCCCGCGCTGTCCGAACCCTATTGGGGTAAAGATATCCATAACGCGCGTGGAGACGCCACGGTCAGGTGTTTCAAGCCCAATCCTGCGATCAGGAAAGAGTGGCGTAAGGTTCTCGAAGGGGATTCTTTTACGCGATTCTGCGGGGTCCAGTCCATTAACCCTTTCCACACGTGATAGGGCAAAGAAGCGCTCCTTCTCTTTCGGTTCACGAATAGGGCCCTCTACATCATCACCCTTACGCAGAGCATGTTTGCGAATCTGTCCGGGGGATACATATACATCTTCAGGGCAGGAGAGGTAATCGCTGTAGGGAGAGCGAAGAAAACCGAATCCGTCGGGCAGTATCTCAAGTACGCCACGGCTGAGGATAGCACCGCCCTGACGGGCATGCTCGCGCAGTACCTGAAAGATCAGGTCGTGTTTACGAGTGGCGCCCAGCTCTTTCAGTCCCAGCTCATCGGCTTTGGCCTGCAAGTCAGGCATAGGTGTCGTCTGAAGATCGTACAGACTCATAGATGGCATATCGGAGCGAATCTTAACCTCCGGCTGTGCTTCACGCTCTTCCCGGGGGCGGCGACTTTTGCGACCGCGCCGACTGCGGCGATTGCGCCTGTTATCGTAATCGCGTCCACTGCGCTCACCGTCACTCTTTCTGTCGGTGGAAGGTGCGGAATCATTTCGCTCCCCCGAATCATTCTCAGAGGCGGGGTTATCTGTCGAGACATTGCTATTACTGGAAGAGCTCTTCTTCTGCGGCGCATCTGCAGTGGAAGCTTTAGGCTGCGGTGCATCTGTAGTGGCAGCTTTAGGCTGCGGTGCATCTGCAACGGATGCTTTAGGCTGCGGTGCATCTGCAGTGGAAGCTTTAGGCTGCGGTGCATCTGTAGCGGAAGCTTTAGGCGGCGGCGCTTCTGCAGCGTCTTTCTTGCCTGGTACAGGCGCAATGACCTTCGCCTCAGGAGCGGGCTTGCTCTCTTTTTTGCTTACCGCGGCGGCGTTGGGTGATTTCTCTTTAACGGTATCCGTTTTCTTCACCACAACCTTCTCCTCGCTCTGCTCTTTTTTATTTTCCGTCATGGATCATCTCCATTATATTTTTCCAAACGTGGCAGGTACTTGTCCTCAGCGCACGTAAATCATCGTTATTATCAATCACAAAATCGGCCATTGCTGCTTTTTCGCTCTGCGGCATCTGTGCAGCAATGCGCTGCCCGGCCTCTGCCGCACTAAGGCCACGTTTGCGCAGACGCGCCATCTGAATCATTTCCGGTGCCCTCACGCAAACAACGGCATCAAGGCCCAGATTCCATCCCACCTCAAAGAGCAACGGCACGACCAGGGCGCGATCTCCCTCATCTTTGAGCCACTCTTCACACCGCACCTTCACCAGAGGGTGCAGCAGGCTGTTCAATTTATCACGTGCAGCCGGATCGCTGAAAACCATCTCAGCCAGGCTAAGGCGGTTCAATTCACCCGCCTCATCCACAATCTCATCCCCCAGCCAATCCACAATCGCGCTGAAACCGGCCTCTCCCGGACGCTGCAGCTCATGTACAACATCATCGGTATCAAGTATAGAAACACCGATTGTAGAGAGGATCACTGCTACCTCACTCTTCCCGCAGGCAATTCCGCCAGTTATGCCAACACGTACCATTTTATGTACCGTGTAAGGGTTGCCAAAAGTCATATAGATGGATCATTAACACTGCAGCTTTTCAGCTACTGCATTCCAAAACCCGTGCTAAATGCCCGCAACATACATGTTCAACAGGAGAGACACAACCCACCAAACAGCACGCTAACTGAAAGGGCAATGCCAAAATAAAGAGGGTTACCGCTGCGGGGCTTTAGCGGCGTAGTAACAAGTAAACAAATTACCCATTGCCACTTTCACCATCCGGCGAAGCAGCATTGGGTGCTCTTAAACAGGCACGCGGCAGAAACCGAGCGCCATATACATCAAAAAACCAAGCGGGAGAGGTGAATCTCCCGCACTGAAACAATCAACTTTAAATTAAATGGACTCGACTTCCTCGGGCTTGTCAGTCACCTCTCTGGGTGTAAGGGCCGCCCTTACGCGACGGGTAGTATCGCCACTGACACCGACATTCTTGCCATCAGGTCCAACCAGACGGGCAGTAACAAAGATCAACAGATTTCTCTTCTCACTCTTCTCATAGTTGCTGCGGAAGAGGCGTCCCAGCAGAGGAATGTCACCCAGGAAGGGGACCTTATCGTCTATTTCAACGCGAAGTTCAGTGATCATTCCGCCCATAACAACCGTAGCACCATTGTAAATGCTCAAGGATGTATTAACAGTACGAGTATTAAAGAAGGGCTGCTCCATGTTAAGCTGCTGAGTGTTGCCGTTGGAATCCACGTAGGTTGAACCGTAGTTCTTCCATTCCGGCGGGGTGACAACTTCCGGGCTGAGCTGCAGATTAATCATGTGTCCTTCGGGACTAACCTCAGGAGTGACTTTCAGGATAACACCAACTTCACGAGTCTCAAAGTTCTGCGGCTCAACGACGGCGCCAACAGTATTGTTGTTATTTTGGTTTACGCCGGAAGTGGATTCCAGACCGGTGACCTCGAACTCAGTCGGGTAAATATACTCTGTAACCATCTTGATCTCGGCGTCGTAGTTTGCCCGGGTTGTGACCTTAGGTGCACTCAGAAGGTCAGTATTGCCCTTCTGGTCGAGCATATGCAGAACGAAGCTGAGTTCAGGGTTGGTAAGGAAACTGGTGATAGTAAGAACGTTATCAGCCATCGGAACAGCCTCTGCGATACCGGCGCCATCTCTGAGGAGACGATTACCGGTGGTAAGGTCTGTGGCCTCCATTGAGATACGCTCCTGAGCCCATGGCGGGCGGGATGGATCGTTTTTCGAGGCCAGTTCCACATCATCATTAACAAGCCATTCAAACCCGAGAGACTCAAGATCGGTCTGCAGAACTTCAACAAACCGTGCCTCAATCTCAATCTGACGCGGCGTAACATTCATCTGGCTCAAGGCATACTCAAGCTTATCCAGATTATTACGCGTATTGGTTACAAAGAGTTTACCGATCGGAGCCATGTAGCTGATAGATGATCCCGACGGCCATGCCACATTGAACGACTCAAAGAACAGCTGCCAATCGCTGCCACCATCGGCATCGTTACCCTCAATTGCTCCAAAAGGTGAGTTGCCGCCGTCACCGCCACGGGCACCGGCAGTACTACTCACCAGGTCACTGAGGGTAGGCATTACATTGTAATCCTTGCTGACAAGCTCCTTAATAGGCTTATCCTTATCAACAATAACTACTACTTTCCCCTGCAGATACCACTTCAGGTTTGCCATATCACATACAGTTTCAAGTGTGTCATAGAGAGAGATATAGCTGGCCGACACAACGATTCGGCGGAGATTGCTGGCACCTGCAGGAGCGTCGAATACGCCACCGGTAGCATCACCACCCTCAATCTCCTCAGGAAGAGTATCCAGAGCGAAGCTCACCCCGCGCTTGGTCTCATCTCTCTCTTCGTCATGCTCTCTGCTCTGCTCCTGAATCCATTTGATAACATCTCGAGGGTTAGCTCCCTCAAATTTAACATCAGGAAGGATGATCTCGCGCATCTTCTTTACTATTCTATCTTCGAGAGTCTCACCTCTTTGTCTCAACTTGGCACCGGCCATCTCCTCAACATCGACGGCGAATTCAACCGGCGTGGTGATCCAGGAAGCCCTGACATCAGCGATCATCTTGCGGCGCCCAGCTTCAAACTTCATAGATTCATCGTCGTAGACGCGATTCTCGAGTTTAAGCTGAAGAGACTTTGCCTCTACATTACTCGGGAACTGGAAAAGGATCTGTGAGATTTCATAGCGGCAGAGATCAAACTCTCTGGCATTATAGTACTGCTGTGCACGAATAAGCCTCTTGCGTGTACGCTCCTTCTCCTGGATATACTCTTTTGTCTCAAGCAGAGAATCGGGGATTCGGACTATATCCTTTTTCGGTGGAGTACTCTCGATTCTATCAAGCAGTTTTGCGCCCTTGGGATGGCCGGCTTTAATTGCGGCGCGAGCCTGCTTGACAGCATCCTCCATATCGCCCTGCTTATAGAGCGCATAGCCATGACGGTAATAAGACTCTGCAATTCCCTGCAGGGCCAGTTCACGATTCTCGGTGTCAGTCATCACAATATTGTCGTATGCTGCCTGATAGAGCTCACGAGCCTTTTCGTGGTCGCCCCTGCCCAGCCTGCTATCCGCTTCGGCAAGACTATTCTTGCCGTACACATCACGAGCCATGCGTATCAGGGCCTCTTGAGCCTCTATTACACTGACCTTATCTGCTACGGCAGGATCCATCACGATCGGAGTTGACTCAACCGCTTTAGCGGGAAGCTCCCCGACCTCACTGGAAGATTCCGAGAAGGCATCGTTAACAAGAGCTTCGATCCCACCTTTTTCCGCAGCAGGTGCTGCAGGTGCATCTGGGGCCTCTACGGCTGCCGGTGCATCAGCTTCCGGTGCATCAGCGTCAAGATCGACGGGGATGTCTTCCATGGCAAGCATCTGGCCATCGAGGTCAGCGGCCAGATTCCTCTCGGCCTGCGCATTGGCACCCACTGCAACAAATAGCGCAATGGCTGAAGTTAAAACGAGCAATTTCCTGAAATTTGGTATCATAAGCATGTGAGTCTCTCTCCTTGCACGAGTGAAAACCGAGGGATTACCAAGGTCCGAATTTTTACTTTTCCAGCTCCCGTACAGTAGTTTCTGATTTATCGGTGAGGCAACGTAGTACAACAATTCTATCTGCTGTGTCAATCCTTATAAGACGATAACGTCTGTTATCGAAGTCAAATTCATCTTCCTTCTTCAAATCACGGAACTCTTTGCCGTCGAGCGGGAGAACCAGCGTCACTTTGATGTCATCAGCTGCGGCACGACGGTTTCGGAATAGTTTAATCTCCCGATCTCCACTCTTAACCACGACCGCCGGGATTACATCGAAACCGGGCATATTCTTACGCGGGCGTTTCTCCGCTTCAGGAATGAATTCGATAACCTTGACATCCGGATGTGTGCTCAGAGGCTGATTCAGTTTCCCTCTGGGACTTTTTGTCGTGGCTGAATCGTCAAACCAGAACTCCATTTTTTCGCCCTTGCCTATAAAGCTCTTAAATACAAGCGGAAATGGGACCACATTAATCTCTTTGACCCTCAGCAGAACGATCTTTGGCGGGTGGCTGGCAGGATCGTCAATCTCGAAGCCGGCCTTGAACTCATCATAGTTCGTAAAGCCATCACCATCGTTATCCTTATTCGCATCTGTTTTGTCTAGCGGATTCAGTCCGAGCTTAGCCTCTTCTAAATCGGTCAAGCCATCACCATCAGTATCTTTGCCTACATCGATCACAGTTTCCTGAATATAGCCGCAGGAGCATTTAGCCTGCCCGACAGGAATGATTTTAGTGCAATTGGCATGCACGCAAAAAGCCATCGTCTCCGGAATTGTCAGCGCCGCGTTAGTCCAGACAGGAGCCAGGAATGGGTTTTCGACGCGATCTAAAGCCTGTGTAAACACATAATCATTCAGGACCGTTGCTCCGGAATCGTCAGGAGCATTAAGCTCGGTGATTTTTTTCTCTGCCTCGGCCTCGCGCTGACTACGTCCCCCAACCTGAATGCCGGCAATGATTAGCGCACCCAACAAAAACGCCAGCAGCAGCAGGGCAATAACCTTATCGTAATGTTTTTTTAACAACGTGAGACTCCTAAGAATAAATTACATTATGAAGACGGCTCTTCTACAACTTCCGAATCTTCCGAATCTTCCCGTGCAACAGCACTCTCCATCCAATAAATATCGAGCTCTAATATTACAGTAAGGGGATTCTCAATCTCCGCCCCTGCGACTATTCGCTGCTTCCAGGGAAGAGTGCGCAATCTTTCACTCTCCGCTTCTGCATTAGTG
>CAZAKU010000037.1:0-4460 GCA_964485765.1 uncultured Lentisphaerales bacterium | reverse complement strand
GCCACCGCTGATGCCGCCGGCTGCGCCGGGGAGCTGCACACTGTGTGTGGCATCGAATATAACAGGGACACCTAGTTCTCTCATCACCAGCAGACTGCGCATATCTGCAACTAGGTTATTATACCCGAAACTAGCACCACGTTCGGTGAAAAGCACCTTTTCACAACCACCTTTGCGTAATTTCAGCAGGACCTGCTCCATATCCCATGGCGCCAGAAACTGCCCCTTCTTTACATTCACAACCTTCCCGGTCGCTGCAGCCGCCATCAGAAGGTCGGTCTGTCGACAGAGAAAGGCGGGGATCTGCACAATGTCCACAACCTTCCCAACACGTTCCGCCTCCTCAGGCGTGTGAACATCGGTAGTAATGGGTAGCCCGGTGCGCTGGCGAACTTCTGCAAGGATGTCGAGCCCCTCATCAATCCCCAGCCCGCGGAAAGAATCACATGAAGAGCGATTGGCCTTATCATATGAAGCCTTAAATACCATAGGGATAGACCTCTCGGCGCTGAGATCAGAGAGCTTATCGCCCATCTCCAGGCAGAACTCACGCGATTCTATGACACAGGGGCCTGAAATCAGAGCCAGCGTGCCATCACCTATTGTAATATCCCCGACCGTAACACTCATTGGCATATCCCCGACTCCTTCATCAATCTTGAAACGCGCTCAAGATCCTCAGGGGTATCGACCCCCATTCCAACATCATCAACATCAAGAACTGCAATCCGGGCTCCCAGGTACAACGCCCTCAACTGCTCCAGTTTCTCGGTCTCCTCCAGCAGGCATGGCGGCTGCGAGACCAGTTCATTCAGAAATGCGCCGCGATAGGCGTAAACACCTATATGCCTTCTATACAGGCCGGAAGAAAGGTGCAACTCACCATCACGCTGAAACGGGACAGGAGACCTGGAAAAATATAGAGCTCCTCCATCTTCCGCACATACGACCTTAACAACATTGGGTGAGAGTAGATCCTCCTCCCGTGTTATCGGAGCAGCCGCAGTTGCCATCTCCCAGCGACCCTCTTGCATCTTTCCCGCCAGCAGGTCAATCAGAGACGGATCAATCATCGGCTCATCGCCCTGAATATTTATTACAATGTCATCGGACGAGGCCACTGCAGCCTCAGCTACACGATCGGTACCGGAGGGGTGATCCGGACTGGTCATAACACCACGCGCACCACCGGCCTGCGCAGCATCCAGTATCCGTTGATCATCTGCAGCAACTATCACCTCATCAAGTGATGAAGCTTTCGAAACAGCTTCCACAACCCAGGTGATAACCGGTTTGCCATTTAAATCGGCCATGCACTTACCGGGGAATCGCGTAGATCCCCAACGTGCGGGAATCACTCCCAAAATTCGCATTCTTCTTCCTGTTTTTTACATTGACGCCGTATCTCTGTCAGCGTTAGAGCCAGTGTACACCGCCAAAGCGACAATGTCACGCATCAAGGGACGGAAGGTTCACTTTTTCACCCGGGCAACCGAAGCGCTCAAACTGATATGCCGAACAGGCGGCGGGCATTCTCTGTGGTGGCCGCAGAGATCTGCGTAACTGTAGTCTGCCTCACTTCTGCCAGGCAGCTTGCAACCAGAACCACATTAGCCGGCTCATTACGTTTGCCGCGCAGCGGCACAGGAGCAAGATAGGGAGAATCGGTTTCGACCAGCAGGGAATCCAGCGGCAATGCCGCAGCGCAACTGCGCAGCATATCGGCATTTTTAAAAGTCACAATACCGCTGAAACTAATAAACATCCCCAGCTCCTGCAGCTTGGAGGCAAAGGGCAGTGAACCCGTGTAACAGTGAAGCACACCCAGACGCTTTTCGTCGCGCATCTGCCGGGAACCATGTCGGGCCAGTATATCCAGTGTATCATCATCAGCTTCGCGACTGTGAACAACCACCGGAAGCATTAATTCACCGGCCAGCTCAAGCTGGGCCGCAAAGAGAGCCTTCTGCGCTTCACGGGAATCGGCCTCATAGTGATAATCCAGCCCAATCTCGCCAATCGCGACTACGGGGATTCCCTGCGAGCGCGATTGCTGAACCATCTCTCTGATCGACGCAACTGCAGAATCAATCTCTTCAGCCACATCGGCAGCCTGAGAACGGTCGAGGCCGAGTGTTACAGGAACACTGGAGTCCATACTGCGACTCAGCTGCAAAGCACCATCATTCAATTCGCGGCTTCCGCCAACGACAACAACGCCCGAGACACCGGCTGCCTCCGCCCGGAGCAGGGCCTCCCTGGCTGACTTAACTCCGTCACCCGCCTTGAAATGCGCGTGCGTGTCAACAAGAATGGTCTGCTCTCTCAACTGTCACCCACAATAACAACAAATAAGAAAAGGGCTAACGGCACATATACTAGCGTCCGCGCGAGTGACTGCGACTACGCTCGCCACTACGCCTGTTCGGGCCGCTGCGGGGTCCGCCGCGAGAACCTCCCCTGCTGCCACCCCGGCCGCCAGGGCCACCGTGACGTTCGCCAGGGCGATCGTGATGCCTGTGCTGCGGAGGACGTGAAGCCTTGGGAGGACGTACAAGAAGCTCCTCCTCCGGTTGTACGCACTTCAGCTCATCCTTGATAAACGCCTCAATCTCAGGGATCGTAAAGCTCTCATCCTGACAGGCAAAGCTGACAGCTGTGCCCTCGGAACCGGCTCGGCCTGTGCGCCCGATACGGTGCACATAATCCTCAGCTTCGTAAGGCAGCTCATAATTCACTACCAGCCCGATATCATCCACATGGATTCCGCGGCCGGCAACATCCGTAGCCACCACCACATGGATCTTGCCTTCGCGAAACTCCTCGAGTACCCGCAATCTGCGTTTCTGAGGAACGGAGCCTGAAAGCAATGCACACTTGATGCCACGCCGCTCTAATCTGTCGGCTGCGATCTGGGCGCCTATGCGACGGTTACAGAAGACAAGTATCCGTTTGTCACTGTAATGCATCACAAGATTATAAAGCAGGGTGAACTTATCCTCAGTGCGCACGGTATATACCAGCTGTTTAACGGTATCCACAGCAACCTGCCCCGGTTCAACCTTAACAACGACCGGGTCGGGCATCCACTGCGAGGCAAGCTGCATCACAGAATCACTCAGGGTTGCGCTATACAGTGTTGTACAGCGCTTATCACGGTGCGGAAGAGCGCTTATAATACGACGCACATCCGGGATGAAGCCCATATCCAGCATACGGTCGGCCTCATCGATCACCAGTGTATTAACACTGGAGAGATCAACGATTCTGTTACGCCGGAAATCCAGCAGACGTCCCGGTGTTGCAACAAGCAAATCAACCGTACCATTGGACAAAGCGCGCTGCTGGCGCTCATAATCCATTCCGCCGTAAACTGCCAGACAGTTAAGGTCGCAATATTTGCCCAGCAACTCGGCATCCTTGGCGATCTGTATAACCAGTTCGCGTGTCGGTGCAATGATCAGGGCACGGGGGGTTCCCGGCTTTTCGGGTCGTCCCGCAGTGTCACGCAGGAAACGGGTCATTACAGCAAGCAGGAATGCCGCGGTTTTGCCGGTTCCGGTCTGCGCCTGCCCGGCAACGTTCTCCCCCTTCAGCGAATGAGCGAGGCTCTCTGCCTGAATAGGCGTACAATACTCGAATCCAAGGTCGGCAATGGCATGCATCACATCCACCGGCAGGTCGAGATCATGAAACCGGGTTTTCCCTTCACATACGGGTATGTCAAACTTTTCAAGCGTCCAATCCGGGTCAACCGGAGGAGTGATTGGTTTGGATGGCCCTTTAAGGCCGCCCGAGTCACGCTTATCCCTCTCGCCTGAAGCACTCCGCCGCCCCCTGTCACCACGGCGCTCTCCGCCGGAGGGTTTGTCACCACGTTGCTCTCTGCCGGAGGGTTTATCACCTTGCGGTCTCTCTTCAGCTGGCTTCCTGCGATCATCTAAACTCTGTTTCGGACTCTCAGGCTTCTCCGCCTTAACGCTATTCTCCGCCTTGTCTCCGCCGGGAGACCAGACCTCGCCGTGCTTCTTGGCACTGCCGGGGACAACTTCATATTTACCTTTGCCACGGCTACTTCCAGCCGACTCAGTAATTATTCTGCGGCGCGACGCTTTTTCTGCGCCCTTGGGTACATTCTTTTTTCCCGGACGCTTTGTACTTTTTCCTGACGCCGGAGCAGGTTTATCACCACCTGAAAACAGTTTTTTAGTAATTTTTTTTACAATATTCAGTGCCATTAGCTATGCACCACATCCTTAGCAGCAACCGTTAATCGTGCAGGGAAAATAGTATAAACACCCCCTGCAAAAAACATTTTGTGCTGCTTTTTCCCCGATTAGACGGGGGTTAAATGCACAAAACGGGTGTCAAAGACACCCGTTTCGCAATAAATAAGATATATTTCTCAAGGCGGCTTAACGCTTGGAGAACTGGAAACGCTTACGAGCGCCGGGCTGACC
>CAZAKU010000036.1:0-6153 GCA_964485765.1 uncultured Lentisphaerales bacterium | reverse complement strand
CAGCCAGCACGGGGCAGATTTTGCAGTGTTGCGGCAGTGCTGTCCATTTGCGAACACCGAACTCCTGCTGCTCAAGGTTGAATACAACTTGCTGTAGGGTGTCCTCCATGATGTTGCCACGGCAATATTCAGGATAAACGTAGTGGTCGCAAGCGTAGACGCTGCCGTCATGTTCCATGGCCAGGGCATTGCCGCAGGCTTTTGAGTGAACGCAAAGGGGTGGATTGTTGCCGCACCATGCATTCAGCGCCACCTCAATGTGGTTAACAAAGATCGTACCTACATCTCTTCTTACCCACTCATTGAAAATATCGATCAGGAATTTGCCATACTGCTCCGGAAGGAGTGTGAACGGCATCACCTCGGTTGAGTTGCTGGGGTTGTCGAGCGCAGGGGGCGGTTCCAGCTGAAGCCCTTTTGCGACAGTGTCGCTGCAGGGGGCCCTCTCTATGATAGGGATGAACTGCATATGCTTAACGCCCTGCTCGCGCAGGAACCTGTATACCCTGCGGCCGTGGTCCCCGTTGCCGCGGTGCATACATGTGAGGGTGTTGAACTCCACCCTGTGTTTCTTCAGGCAGCTCATTCCCTTCATGACATCGTTGAAGCTTCCATTCCCGCTGGGATCAATGCGCTGCCCGTCATGTATCTCCTTCGGTCCATCTATGCTGAGCCCTATAAGGAAATTGTTTTCGCCCAGAAATCTGCACCATTCATCGTTAAGCAGAGTACCGTTTGTCTGAAGTGTATTGCTTATGGGGCGTCCGTCACCGTATTGCTTCTGTAATGCAACGGCTCTTCTGAAGAAATCAACGCCCAGCAGTGTCGGTTCGCCTCCCTGCCATGCAAAGGTGATTTCGGGAGAGTTCTGCCATTTAATGTATTCGCGAATGAAAGTTTCCTGGACCTCATCGGACATACGGTACGATTCATCATCCGGGAAAAGTGCGTGCTTTTCGAGGTAGAAGCAGTATTTGCAGCGCAGGTTGCAGCGTGGTCCGATAGGCTTCACCATGATATGTGCGGCCCGGGAGTACGACGGTGGGGTAGGGGATCTTTTCATCTTACTAAAGTGCATCAAAGGAAGCTAAATTAGATGTAGTGCTTGATGAGATTGCCGTCTGGAATAAGGCGTTGAGTAAAGATGACGTTACCACGCTGTATAGAATGCGCCCTTCGGATTAAAGGCGTGATCTGATTATGTCGACTTTTGTTGGGGAAACGACGGAGATGAGAGGGAGAGCAGGCGGCTCCCGCAGGAGCCGCTTCACTCTTCGTAGAGGATGTTACCCCTCAGGTGTGCTTACAACGCACATCCATTCGGCTTCGCAGGCCAGCTCGTCACCAACGAAGGCTTTGCCCTTCTGCTTGATCATACGGGCGCTGGCGCGAACAGTGTCCACCTCAATCCGCACGTGATCACCGGGGCGGACCTGGCGGCGGAACTTTGCCTTCTGAACCGTCGCCAGAAAGAATAATGAACCGCGACTTGTGACATTCGCTTCGCGCATTCCTGCACCACCGCACTGTGCCATGGTCTCCACCAGTATTACGCCGGGGACAACCGGGTAATCCGGGAAGTGCCCGGCAAAAAAGAAATCTTTGTCGGTGAATGTTCTCTCTCCGACAATTCGCTCGGGCGACACCTCAAGCAGCCTGTCGACAAACAGGAAAGGATCGCGATGCGGGATTAGTTCTTTTACGTCGGTCATTAGCTCATCTCCTTAAAGCAGAGCACGCCGTTGTGTCCGCCGAACCCCAGTGATGTTGATAGCGCCGCACGTATGCGTCCGCTGACTCCGGTATTGGGGACATAGTCCAGATCGCACTCGGGATCCGGGGTTTCATAATTAAGTGTGGCCGGGAAGAACTGGTCACGAATTGCCAGAATTGATGCGATTGCTTCAACGCCGCCGGCAGCACCCAGGCAATGCCCGGTCATACCCTTGGTAGAGGAGACCTTGAGCGAGTCTGCATGTTCTCCGAAAGCTGCACGTATGGCGGCCGTTTCGGTGGGGTCGTTGATCGGCGTGGATGTGCCGTGAGCGTTTATATAGTCTATATCGGTTGGCTGTAAGCCGGCATCGGCCAGTGCCAGACGTATTGCGCGTGCCGCGCCTGCTCCGCCGGGCTCGGGGGCTGTCAGGTGATATGCATCGGCAGTCGAACCGTAACCGGCGACTTCAGCGTAGATTCTGGCTCCACGTGCTTTCGCGTGCTCTTCGCTTTCGAGAATAAGGATTCCTGCACCTTCTCCCATTACGAATCCATCACGGTTGGCGTCGAATGGACGGCTGGCCTTCTCGGGTGTGTCGTTATAGCTGGTACTCAACGCCTTTATTACCTGAAATCCGCCGATGCCGTAAGCTGTCAGGGTTGATTCGGTTCCGCCCGTTACAACGACATCCATACGGCCTGCACGAACAGCATCCAGGGCTGTTCCAATTGCGTCGGTCGCCGATGCACATGCGGTGGCTACAGTGTGGGCCGGCCCTTTCAGGCCAAGTGCCATACTTACGTTGCCCGCGGCTTCATTCATGATCATTTTGGGAACCGTCATCGGGGGGATGCGTCCCGGGCCGCGTGTCTGAAGCTTGATGTGGGCGTCATCATCCACCTCCATGCCTCCGATCCCGTTGCCCATTATAACGCCGGCACGCTCCATGTTGATTGCGGCGTCTGTAAGTCCGGCATCACGCCATGCCATTCCGGATGCAGCCACTGCATACTGGGTGAAGAGCGCCATACGACGTGAGGCCTTGCGGTCCATAAAATCAGCCGGATTGAAGTTCTTTACTTCACCCGCAACGCGTGCATCGCATTCAGATGCATCAAATCTTGTTATTGCTGTGATACCGCAAGTGTTGCTCTGTACGGCCTGCCAGAACTCCTCAAGGCTGTTGCCAAGGGCATTAACGGTTCCCATTCCTGTTACAACTACGCGTGTTGCCATTTTGTTTCTCCTGGTGTCATCACTTTTATGCCGGATCATGCCGGATTATTTCCAATGGATAAGATTTGCAGCGTAGGTAAGACCTGCGCCGAAACCCAATGTAACGATAAGGTCGCCACTCTTCAGCTGCTCTCCTTCAACCATCTCGTTGAGTGCAATCGGAATAGATGCAGCTGATGTGTTAGCGAAGTTTCGGATATTCATGAAGAACTTGTCCGATGGTAGCTTCAACCGCTTGGCCGCGGCTTCAATGATTCGTGTGTTTGCCTGATGCGGAACGATACGGGAGATTTGATCAATGGTGAGCCCGTTTCGCTCAAGCAGTGTGTTGACCATCTCGACAATCGCTCGTACGGCGAAATTGAAGACGGCCCTGCCATCCATTTCCAGTGTACGCTTCTGCAGCGCTGCCTGATCAGGAGGGAGCCTGAATCCGCCCTCTACCTTTAATGCAGATGCGCCGGAGCCACGTGCTCTCAGGAATCCGTCAAGAATCCCGCTCTCTTCGCCGTCACTCCCTGCTGTCAGTACAACTGCACCGGCACCATCGCCGAACAGCACACAGGTGTTACGGTCACTCCAGTCAACAATTCGTGTCATTACTTCGCTGCCAATGACAAGTACCGGGCGATTGTCGGCAATCAGCATGCGCCGCCCAATCTCGAGGCCATATGCAAAGCCGGAGCAACCAGCCGACAGATCAAAAGCGCCACACGTCTTCGCGCCGATGGCATCTTGTACCAGGCAGGCGGTGGATGGCATGCCTGCGTAATCCTGGGTTGCCGTTGCCAGTACAATCAAACCAATATCAGATGCGGCAATACCAGCACGCTCCAGCGCGATCTCGGCTGCACGCGTTGCCAGCGTAGCTGTGCTCTCCTGCTCCGTAACAACATGCCGCGAAGATATTCCGGTGTGCGAGATAATCCATTCGTCGGAAGTATCCAGCATTTTTGAGATATCGGCGTTCGTTAAACAGTTTTCAGGGGCGTATGCACCAACTGATGCTATCTGAATATTCATGCTTCGAGGCTCCACAATATAAAATCAGTAATGGATGACGTTTTTAGCTTTTTTGTCACGCATCGGAGGTGTACAATATCAAACGCTTATATGAATTGTCAATGCACGTTCTTTAAAATTGTAACTGGAGTCCGATTTGGCCATTATTGTTGACCATCAGAAGCGCAGGAGTGAGATAGTACTCAAGTCGCTGGCACTGTTTGCCGCCAACGGTTATGAAGGCGTTACCTTTCAGAAAATCGCCGACCGCTGCGGGTTGGCAAGAACGGGGCTCTATCGCTATTTCCGAAATAAGAGGCAGATTTTCGATACGGCTCTCTATGCGATTACCGGCCGATTGGAAGCTCTCTTTCTCCCTGTACTTGAGGATGTGGAGATATCGGCGGCTACCCGTCTTCAGCAGGTTATGGATGTTATTCTTGTTGAATTGTGCAGGCACCCCAAGCTGTTGAATGTTATCCTTAACTATCTGCTGAACCTGAAACGTGACGGGCAGGAGGTAAATCGACGCGTGCTGCGGCATACCATAAAGATGCGTCTGCTCTTTAATGCTCTGCTGGCGGAGGGAATCGAGCGGGGAGAATTCAGGGACGTTCAGCTGCGTGCTGCCAGTAATCTTCTCTATGGGTTGCTTGAGTCAACAATTCTTCAAATTACGGTTGCCGGGCGTGCTGACAGACGTCAGTTGCGGGAGATGGTGAAATGTACAGTTGATGGACTGCGCAAAACCGAAGGGAAGTGCTTTAAATGAATATGTTCAGGCGGTCACGCTCTAGCACCTCCCTCCCTGTGCTTATCTCTCTCTTCAGGAGGGGTGTTATAATTGCCTCGGTCATTATGGCCCTGGGTCTTGTTTTCTCTCTGCGCTCTGACGCTGCGGATTCATCCTTCGTGCGCAGCGAGGGAACCCACTTTATGGACGGTGATCAGCGCTATTACTACCTCGGCGCAAGCTGTTATTATCTGGCCTACTGGGCATCGGACAGCTCTATACATTCCGCTACAGGGCGCTCATACAGGGAGGATAGCCTAAGATATATGCATCGCTGCCGTGAACTCGGGTTCAATGTTGTCCGTATATGGGCCTTCAATGACGGCGCAGATGCACGTGCCCTGCAGCCAACCCCCGGTGTTCACAGTGAAGCGGCTCTGCAGGGCTATGATTATGTTCTGGATCAGGGGGCGCAACTCGGTTTGCGCTTTGTACTAACGCTTGTAAATAACTGGGACGATTACGGCGGGATGAACTGGTACGCGACTAACAGCAGCCCCACGGCGGTTCATGCAGATTTTTATACCGATGCGCAGTGTCGCAGCTGGTATATCAATCACATCGACACTATGCTGAACCGCACCAACAGTTTTAACGGGCGAGTTTATCGTGATGATCCGGCCATTTTTGCATGGCAGCTTGCCAATGAGCCGCGCTGGGACAGTTACCCGAAAAACAGTGGCACCGCCGACACCTCCGGCGAGACTATTCGTGACTGGGTGTGGGATATGGCGGAATATATAAAGAGTGCAGATACCAATCATATGGTATCGACCGGTGAGGAGGGCTGGACATCTGATCAATCGTGGGAGGGCACACGCTGGGAGCTTAATAATGCATCCCCCAATATCGATTATACCGTTATCCATTGCTGGCCCGATTGGTGGGACTGGCTCTGGGGCGATGAACCGGGGCTTTATGCTAACGCGATGGCGTGGGTTGATGATCACCTCGAAGTGGCAGAACTGCTCAACAAGCCGATGGTGCTGAGTGAATACGGCAAGAACCTTCCCCTTGAAGGCGATGCCGGCCGACACGCGTATTATCAGGGATGGTTCGATGCCATCTATGCCTCTGCCGCCTCTGACGGACCCGCCGCCGGATTGCATTTCTGGATGATGGAGGCGGAGGAATCTGGGCACAATGACGGGTTCAGCGTCTTTCCGGCTGACACCAACACCCTGGAGCTGCTCTCCAGTCACGCGTATATGATGAATAACCTGATTGCTCCAACGGTGACAGAGTTTACGATGAGTGAGCCCGACGTTGTTATTCTGAACTGGAGTAATGTAGTGGGGCAGCCAGAGTACGAGGTGCAATATTCAACCAACCTGCTGCAGTGGAGCGTTTCTGCAAGCGTAACTACCAATTCATGGAGTGGCTCAGCGCCTGCGGCGCGTGGCTA
>CAZAKU010000035.1:0-4483 GCA_964485765.1 uncultured Lentisphaerales bacterium | reverse complement strand
CATATTTGATGACGCTTCAGCCACCGACTAATTGCTGACAGGCCTCCGGCTTGCCCAGAAGCGATCACGGAATGTTGCCTGTCCAGAAGTTGGTCGAGGGGCCGTAAAATGCTGTCCGCAATTTCCGCGGTGGTCGACTTTATGGACCTTGTTGACCATGCTGACCATGTTGACATTTTGGACTGGATATAGGGTCTTCTTCCTGTACACTTAGTCCCAACACTCTTAGTCGTTTACACTTAGTCCATTCTTAGTATGGCAATCACGAAACCCATCCCCACCTTTCCCCCGTCTGACGGACGTTTCTCTCCGCCAGACGAGGTGAAATTGTCTTTTTAACAGCGCTACGGAAGGCTAGTGACCTATTTCGTGTTCACCAGTGCCACGATCAGTGTGCCAAAACGCCCGACAATTAAAGTCATAACGCCGGCAACCATAACCCCCGTCGCAATAACAATTATAATTTCACTGATAAGCACTCCCCGTAAGCGCTGAGATGACCCTCCGATTCGGCGAACTGTCTCTATCTCGCGCCCCCTTAAGCGTATTGATAGCGCAAAGACAAGTGCCACAATTATAAAGGTTGAGGCCCCCACTGCCAGGCTTCCCAGCACAACGTAGTCACGAACCGAGAACATAGTCTTCATAACCTCCCCGATCACCTTTTCAGGGAGCAGCATCTGCACATCGCCAATCCGCTCGCCGTATCGCCCGCGCAGGATAACGCCGGATTTACGATCATTTGGAACGGCAATAAAGGCATCAATGGGGAAGGAGTCAGGGTCGCCATGAAAATGAAACGATGCGACATTCTCCGGAGTGATCTCGGTATAAGAGAGGAGTGCCGCACTGGCGGTAACCGTACCCCCCTCGCGCTTAAGAACAGTCTGGCTGCCATCTCCGGCCAGAGTCACATCATCATGCCCATGGGCAAGGCCGGATATAATCCACGTAGTCTTCACATCTGTAAACACAGCGGAATCATCCGGCGTGCCACTCTTTTCGAGTATCCCTACCACAGGCATTTTCAGCGGGAACGCACCCGCCACATCGAAAGCACTTCCTGAGGATGAAAAGATGTACTCCCCAATATCAACCCGCAGCGCCTTTGCCGCATCATAACCCAGAACACATTCCCCAAGAAGACCGAACCAGCGTCCCCGTGCAATAGTCAGGTTACGGAAATCTGTATAATCAAGCGAAGTCCCGACAATACGCTGCTCTCCCGCGCTATATCGCAGATGCAACGGAATTGCCATCGCCATACCGGTACTGTTGCAAGACTCTACTTCGCCGAATTCAAGCGATTCCAGGTTCGGCTCCCTGAAGTAGAGCGCACTCAATGTCAAATCAACAGCACTCCCCTTTGCACCTACCAGCAGTGGTGTTGCTTCCGCACGCGATGTCAGCATTCGTGCGCCATTCTCTACAACCACATGGAGTCCTGCGGGAACAAAAAGAACAAGGCTTATTGCCGCAATCAGCAGAAGCGTCTTACCTCTGTAATAACGGAGGTACTGCCATGCCATATACAGAACATCCTTCATACAGAAAGCTCCTTAATATCAACAGTTCTGTCAAAGCGCTCCAGAATCGCGTGGTCATGTGTCACAATAACCAGCGCTGCCCGCATCTCATCGGAATATCGGAATAGTGTTTCTATCATACGGTCGCGGTTATACGGGTCTAAATTTCCGGTAGGCTCATCGCAAACAAGCACCTCGGGGCGCGTAACCAAAGCTCGGCACACAGCTATACGCTGACGCTCGCCCTGCGACAGACGGCGCGGATAACGGCGGCACATGCCGCTAAGGCCGGCCTCCTGCACAAGGAGCTCGGCCCGCTGTCGCGCCGCAGCATCCAATTCAATAACCGGACTTATCCTGTATGGAAGGAGCACGTTATCTACGATATTCAAATAATCCAATAACTCAAACTCCTGAAAAATCATGCCCATCGTCCGGGCACGGAAATCCTGCCGATCCTCCCTGCTCAGTGCCGATACTTCCGTATCACATACCCTTATATCTCCACTCGTCGGCAGAATAACCCCTGCGACCAGATTCAACAAAGTCGTTTTGCCACTTCCGCTGGAACCTATAATGGCCACCTTCTCTCCGCCCTCAATCTGAAGGTTCGCCACGCAAAGAGAAAAGCCGCCTTTGGGGTAGCCAAATTTAAGATCTTTTATTGTGATCATCGCTCTGAATATCCATGTTTTCGAAACATTATATTGCCCCGTCTACTTTAATTACCTCGCGCTGCTCACTCTTCAATTTCAGCTGTGTAATCTTCCATTGGCTGTCGCTTATCTGAACCGTTATCTCGCCAACATACGCATTCTGGCGATCATGGATATGCTGCCAATGAGTTATACGCGCCGTAACCAACCAACGGCAGCTATAGGTGAATCTATCCGGAGTTGAGAGCCCGGGGATCGGCTCAACTGAAATCAGCTCTATATCCTTCACCCTTACCTTGGCCCCCTTACGGGTACCCTCCATTAGGCGGCGACGGCTATCCAGATAAACATCCGATACGAGATCGTCCGATAATGATTCCGCGAGTTCATCAAAAGCGGCATCTTCGTCATTCAGGTTAAATGCCCTGTATGTACTGTCGAGAAGGGAACTCACAATAGGGGTCGCTTCATTGGCTGTGGGAGGCCGTGGTGTGTAGAATGGATTATTCGCACGCCAGCATACTATGGGCAGTGTTAAAACCGCTGATGCAATCAATATCCAGTGCAGATAAGAACGTCTTTTTATTGTCTGAAAACGACGGCGGCGCGGCCAGACAGCTATGGCTAATACAAGCAGCGCAACACTTAGCAGAGGAACACGAATACGCCCCATAGCCCAATCAGTTACAAATGGTAGAATAGCGCTCTGCAGCACACTCTTCGAAGCACGTTGAAGCATGCTAACCCATGTTGATCCGTAATAGCTCACCAACCTGCCGCAATTGTATATAACCATCCCGGCCGCCAGGGGAGGAAGGAGATGAAGCCCCAACCTTCGAACACGCTCAGGCAGTATGCTGCGCAGCAGTCCAATCACCGCCATGATCACTGATAACCCTAAAATGATCCCCGCCAGCAATAGCGATATACGAAGTTTCATCTCGTAGTAAGAAAAACCTACCCGCGGAAGCAGCAAAGTCCCGGCCCATCCGGTTATAAATCCCACGGCAAGCGCCAGCATAACAGCCACCCACCTGTCCCGAGGGAGCTTGATGAACCCTGAACGAGCGCCAAACATAACTATTGCGAAGGCAACCGGCACCCCTGAAACTGACATCAACAACGCCGGGGGAGGTAACGGCCCCGCAAGGCTGTGCCCCGCCAAGCAGGCTGCCGCAAAAAACGGTGCTATGACTACTCCCATACGCCAACTGCCGACTACCACCAGCAAATAGATCACCAGCAACCACAGAGATGGAAGCAGAATACTCCGGCGCACCCCCTCCAGCAATGCCTCACCTGAGAGCGAAACAACAGAAAGCGCATCAGGCACAATAAAGAAAGCACGGGTTGAACGGAAAAGGTCTTCATGCCGACGCCCATCAAATGTGCTCAACTGAAACCGGACCTCCCGGGATGTCCCCAATAATCCGGAAAGACCGAATGCTTCGCCCGGGAGTGATTCCGGATCTGCCTGAACCATCCAGCTGCGTGTCAGAGAACCGGAACCTGCCTTCGCATCGGGTTCAGAATCCAGGCGGAACGCATCGGGAACAATCGGACGGGCTTTCATATAACGTCCTTTGATAAGAGGAACCGTGAGCGTAACGCGGAAAGAACCGTGCGTCTCCTCCGTTACCTCAAATGAAGCAGGGAATACCAAATCCGCCAGCACGGGGATGGAGAACGTGCACAAAACAAGGCTCAGGAAAAAGATGCGCTTCATCACTTAACTTCCTCTAGGAAGCTTTCCGCATCATCACTTATAAAAACCCGGTACTTTGCCGCTATCTCAAGGTAGCTCTGCTCTTTGGCTGAATTCTGCGCCTCGTAACGCATGTCAGTCACAACCCTTTCGCGCACCTCCTCAAGCTCAGGAATGCGGCCGGGAATCCGGTCTGTAACTCTCACAAGGTGCCAGCCGTAGGGAGACAATAAAGGCCCATGCCATTTCTCTTCAGGCAGAGTCGATAATGCCAATGCAAAGTCTGCACCGAAAACCTTCTCGTACTCAGTTAACGTCATACTTCTGTGATCCCGGGCAAGCATCGTAGTATCACCGTATCCGGGCAAAGCATCTTCGGGTGGATCCTGTAGTCTCAGCTTTCCAAGAAGCTCAACAGCGCGAACCTTTCCGGAATCGTCACCTTTAAAGAACAGCTGAGACAAACTGAATCGCTCCGAAACAGCATAATCCTCACTGCGAAGTGCAAAAAAGGCGACAAGGTCCGCTTCGGCGAGCTCCTGAGCATCCGCCCGGCCGGATGCGAGCATCTGCATCTTCTGTATCAGCGCAAGGCG
>CAZAKU010000034.1:0-3812 GCA_964485765.1 uncultured Lentisphaerales bacterium | reverse complement strand
ATGCTGCTAAGGCACTGGCTGCGGTTCAAGCCGGATGATGAGGCGCGTGAATGGCTGCAGCGGCAACGCAGCGATGGCGGCTTCAGCCTTAATGCCGCGGCACCACAGCCGGATCTACTTTCAGCCGGCGTGGCACTTTTTGCTCTGCGCTGCAGCGGTGTAGTGTATACCCCCGAAGAGGCCTCGCAAACCGTGCAGTTCCTCTTCTCAGCCTGGGCCCCTGAAGGTGGCTTTGGCGCTGTTTCCGCGGTGGGAGAGGCGGATGTCGAATATACCTATTACGCCCTGCTTGCCCTGGGATGCTGTTAGCCGGAATGTTTAATAGAATATTCGAGTTAGCTCCAAATCCCCAGTATAGGTCTCACACGTCCCATATGTCCCATCCGTCCCATCTATCAAAAAACTACTTCCCTCTCCCCCTGTCAGCTCTGTACCGCTTTATATATCAGTATGATTGAGGTTATTAAGAGCACTGATTGTATCAGCAGGCGGTAGTGGGCCTCTTTGGTGACACGCACCAGCAGAACGCCGCATATAACCCCGACGGGGATGAGCGGGATAAAGGTGGCGCTGTAGAGCAAACGCTCGCTGTTGAAACGGCCCGCGATTGAAAAAGGGATCAGCTTAAGCGCGTTGAGAATAAGAAAATAGTATACGGTTGTTGCGGCAAAACGCTCTTTAGTCCAGCCCTTCGGCAGTAGATTCATCTGCATTACCGGTCCGCCAGCATGGGCAATGGTTGAACTGATCCCCGCCAGAAATCCGTAAAATGCAGAGCGTCCGCGCCTCTCTCTCACAAAGTGTTTGCTGAACAGCCTGCGGCCGAACAGGTTCCAGAATGTAAAAATCAGCCCCAGACTTCCGATCAGGAGCTTCAGTGTTTTGTCTGTTACCGACAGGCCACCCTCCATTACAAAAAACAGTGATGCAACAAGAATGCCTATAATGGTTCCGGGGAGCAGAGAGAAGATTTCCCGCCAATTTGCCTTTTTACGGTAGAACCATGCTCCGCACAGGTCCATCAGGCAGAGCAGCGGCAACATAAACGATACTGCCGAACGTGCCGATTCCCCCTTCTCAGGCCATAAAAGGATAAGTAGGGGCAGAGCAACGCCGGATACAGGAAATCCCCCCTTGCTCATGCCCATTATGACAATTACCGGCGCTATGAACGCCCAGTCGGTAGCGCTGAATTCGTTAAACATCTCTGTCTCGTGGTTATTATGCCGATTCTGATTGCGATTACTCTGCCAATTACGCTATAACATGCGGTGTAAAAAGGCTATGCTGAAGTTAACTGTATATATTCCTGAGACGCACCTCGACCCTGTTAAGGATGCCCTGTTTGTTGCGGGCGCCGGTCGCTATGATGGCTACGATTGCTGTTCATGGCAGGTTCGGGGCGAGGGACAGTTTCGGCCTCTGGCGGGCAGCCGGCCATTTGTCGGTTCATGCGATGAAGTGGAACGGGTGGCGGAGTTCCGAGTTGAGATGGTATGCGCTGAAGAGGTGATTGAGGTGGTGCGGGATGCACTGCTTAAGGCTCATCCCTATGAAGTTCCGGCGTATGACTTCACCTCGTTAGTTGTTTTTTAGCTTTTGATTTTGATTTGACCGGTTTAGGAGAGACGATGAAGCATAATACCCGCTGGGTAATAGTTGATACTGAGACGGATGGCCTTTGTGCCCCCATTCATGTTGTCGAGATCGCCGCCCAGGCGATGGTGGGTTGGGAGCCGAAAGGGGAGCCGTTCCGTGTGTTCTTGAACCATCGCGTCCGCATGCCCCGCGAAGCAACAGCCGTTCACGGCTACACAGAGTCGTTTATCTCCAAAAACGGGATAGATCCGCACAAGGCACATGCGCAGTTCTCTGATTATGCGCAGGGAGATCCAATCGTCTGCCACAATCTTAGTTACGACTGGAATCGGGCGCTGGGACCCGAATGGGACCGGCTTGGCCTCGTCCCTGCCGGTTGCGAGGGCTTCTGTACCATGCTGCTGTCACGTCGTGTAATACACGAGGAGCATAAGTTCAGCCTCGAGTGGTTGAAAACGCGGTTTAACATCGATAGCGGCGACAGTCATCATGCCCTGGTGGATGTTGAAACGGTTGTACGCCTCTTTGCTGATGTGATTGCACCGCGGCTGGCAGCCGCATCTATCGATACATTCGACGCTGTAAGCGCTTTCTCGAAGCGTACCCCTGTCAGCGCGTGCCAGGCTGAGATTCTGCGGCATATGTAATCGTGCCGTCTATTACCTCAAAGGATTCGATCACAATACCGTAACCGTTGTCGGTTGTTTCCTCTGCCTGTGGATTGCTGCGGGCCGAGATTCGGGCTATTAACGCGCTTATATTATCCCCGTTCTGCCCGAATTCACAGTTGAAGCCGGGGCTTTGTATAGTTATCTCGTGGATGACTACCGGTCTGCTCAGAAGCGATACGGGTGAAAAGGTGATCTCAACCCCCTCTATTGAGAGCAGAGCGTTGCTGCTGAACCCGGGAGGATTGCCGGTTGTTATGTTGCGGAATGAGGCGCTGCCGCGGTACGGGTTTATATTGCTGTAACCTATCTCGACGGGGGTTCCGAGTGTGTCGCCCAGTATCCGCTTAAGAGCAATGTGCGTAACAGGGCCGATCACCAACATTATAAACAGGCAGAGCAGTATCGGCGTGAGTATGGCTATGAGTATACGTTTGAAGTTTTTGGCTTTCATGCTGCCTGGATTGATTTAATTTTGAACAGGTGCCCAGTGTAGCACGCAGTGTTGTTCGCGGTAAAGAGCCTATAAAAGTGCCCGTATCAGGTGTTGAGGCCCGCTGCATAGGGTGTTATAGTGTGACCTATGAATACGTGGATGAAAGTATCGTTATTTGCTTGTATGCTTGTGGTTCTTTCCGGTTGTCGCCGTAAAGATGTGCAGATGAGAGTCATAAGCGTTCCCGGCGTACGCACTGCTGCTGCCTCAAACAGCGTGATAAAGGTGGTCCGGCGTTTCCCCGGGGTTATTAAAGAAGAGTGTTATATTGACCTTGAAAAGGGTGAGCTGACGGCGGTTTACGATACAATGCGGCTCGCATTGAAAAATATCGAACACGCTATATCTGAAGCCGGGTACGACGCCAATGAAATCTCTGCAGTCCCGAAGTCCGAGCCTGCGCTGCAAACCCCCTGATTGTGAAATCACTGATTGACCAGTTTCTGGATTATGTAATCTTCGAGTGTGGGCTCAGTGAGAATACGCGCGAAGCTTATGGGCGCGATTTGTCGCACTTCTCCCACGCTTTGGCGTTAAGGGGGATTACTACGGTAGGTGCGATTAACAGGCGCACTGTGCTGGAGTATCTGATGGATGAGGGGGAGAGGGGGCTTGCCCCTGTCTCAATCGCACGCCGCTTGGTAGCGATCAAGGTGTTTTTTGCCTATCTTCAGCGTGAGGGGATGCTCGATGCCAATGTAGTGGAGGTAATGGATGCCCCGCGCTTGTGGCAGCACCTGCCCGGAATGTTGTCGGTTGCGGAGATAGATCGCTTACTTGACGCCGCTTCAGGCGACAGCCCCTCCGCAATGCGCGATAAGGCCGTAATAGAGCTCTTCTACGCCACAGGTCTGCGCGTTTCGGAGCTGGCGGGGTTGGCCGTTGAGGATCTGCATTTCGATGCCGGCTACCTTCGGTGCAGGGGCAAAGGCAATAAAGAGCGGGTAGTGCCCTTCGGTACCCGTGCAGATATGGCATTGAAGCGCTATCTGGGCCACGTCCGCCCCCGCTGGGCCAATGAGGGAGAGCGGGCACTCTTCGTCTCGCAG
>CAZAKU010000033.1:0-2935 GCA_964485765.1 uncultured Lentisphaerales bacterium | reverse complement strand
CATTTCAACCTCTGCGTTTCTCAATCGAACATCGATGTCATCTTCCGAATCCTCACTGCGGAACAACAAACGTTCACGCAACGCATCGATTGACGGCGGGCGTATAAATATATCGATAAAGCCCTTTTGGATCGGGTCTGTATTGTCTGTCTGGGCTACATATCTTCTGATTTGACGGGCACCCTCCACGTCGATATCCATGAGGACACTCTGCCCTTCATTGAGTGCGTCGATAACAGTACTCTTAAGTGTTCCGTAACGCGAACCATGCACATCGGCGTATTCCAGAAAAAAACCATCCTTTACACGTTTACTGAAACCTTCCTCGCTGACGAAATGATAATCTTCTCCGTCAGTTTCCTCGCCGCGCGGATCACGCGTAGTGCAGCTTACTGAATATGTCAGATCCGAAAAATCCTCAAGCAGTCTATCACAAACAGTAGTTTTTCCTGCACCTGAGGGAGCCGATATAACTATAAATAACGGTTGTTGCATCTTGTATTTCATCCTGATTAATTAATAGAGATATAAAATGTTACTCTACGTTTTGAACCTGCTCCCGAGCAGCTTCGAGTTCCGCCTTAAATCTAATAACATATTTCGCGATTGTTGAGTCGTTGGCTTTTGAACCGACGGTGTTAATCTCCCTGAACATCTCCTGACAGAGAAAATCAAGTGATCTGCCACATGGCTCATTAGATGCGATAATACTGGACACCTGTTTGAAGTGGCTATCCAGCCTTGTCAGCTCCTCGGAGATGTCACAACGATCAGCGAAAAGAGCAAGTTCCCGCCTCAGAGCCGGATCATCATCTGCAATAGGGACTTCAATTCGTGCAAGTCGCTTTAGCAGTGCCTGCTCATACATTCTCGGGATTCGAGGTGCTCTCTTGCGAATCTGCGCGACCGGGCTGCTAAGTTTTTTAAATCTGCGCAGAAGTTCACGCTCAAGTGAGGCCCCCTCCTTTGCTCGCATATCAACCAAAGCAATCAGTGCACTGTTTACAGCTTTACGCATCAGTGGCCAAATCGAAGTGTTTCTTGCGTTTGCACTCTGAAGAGAAACTACCTCCGGCAAACGGAGTAGATCCGCAGCCTTTATGTTGTCATCCAGCAGGAGATCGCCTGCAACACTGCGCAATCGTTCCAAATATCCGCGTGCCAACTCAGCATCAACCAGTACGCGCCCCTGCTGCACCTCTCCACTCAGTGAAACTCTCACCACTCCCTTTATGTGACCACGGCGAATATGCTTATGCACCATGGCATGGATCTTAGATTCAAGCGCTACAAGATCGCGAGGGATGTTCAGGTATATATCGAATTGTTTACGATTAACCGAACTGAACTCTACATCGATTTTAACTCCGCCCTGAGACGCTTCACCACGCCCGAAACCTGTCATACTTAAAAGGCTCATTGCTACTTACCTACCCTCATTTTTCTTACCGGCGGTGAATTTGAGCCACCCCTCAAGGAATGCCTGTATATCACCATCCAGAACAGCTCCAACATTTGATGTTTCCACGCCGGTGCGATGATCTTTTACCATTGTGTAAGGCTGCAACACGTAGGAGCGTATCTGGCTCCCCCATGAGATTTCACCCTTGTCTCCATAAAAACGCTCCATCTCTTTGCGTTTCTGGTCGAGCTCCCATTCGTAAATACGTGATTTCAAGAGCTTCATAGCCTTGGCTTTATTCTTGTGCTGTGAGCGCTCGGCCTGGCAGGCCACAACTATTCCCGTCGGGATGTGTGTCAGGCGCACGGCCGAATCGGTAGTGTTCACATGCTGTCCGCCTGCACCACTGGAGCGATATGTGTCAATACGCAGGTCCTTCTCCTCGACCTCCACCTCAATGTCATCTGCAAGTTCAGCAACAACATCAAGAGAAACAAATGAAGTATGACGACGCGAGGCACTGTCGAATGGACTTATCCGCACCAACCTGTGGACGCCACGCTCTGCTTTAAAATATCCGTATGCAGAGACACCGCTTGCAAGCAGAGTGATGCTCTTAATACCGGCTTCGTCACCAGCAGTCATTTCAACTATCTCGGCATCGAAACCTGCACGCTCGCAGTAACGACGGTACATTCGGGAGAGCATATCGGCCCAGTCACAGGACTCAGTTCCTCCTGCCCCGGCATGCAGAGTAAGGTATGCATTGCTGCCGTCAAGGGGTCCGCTGAGCAGACTCTGTAACTCAAGTTTGCTAAATGAGGCCTCGGCGCCATCCAACATCTCTGCAACTTCACTCAACGCCTGATCGCGCTGCACCTGATCTTCCTCGCTCTCGGCCAACTCCAGCAGCAGGTCGATCTCTTCCAGAGTAGATTCCATTTCAAAGTAAGGCTTGAGAATCGTACGCTGACGGTTCGTTTTAGCAATAATCTTCTGGGCATTCTGCTGGTCACTCCAGAAATCAGTTGCGCTGGCCTGCTCCTCAAGCTGTTTCAGTTTTGCATCGCGTGAATCGACGTCAAAGATAACCTCGCATCTCTATCAGGCCCTTACGCAGCTGGCTTATACGAATCGAAACATCATCACTCATAATCTGTTACCTCTTATTACACTAAACCAAAACGGTTTCCATATCCGACCATTACACTGCAAACTCGAGAGCCCGCTTGCGATAATGCAGGTAGTTCGTTGCTGATTACCTGCTTAAGCCATTCGAAATCGCTGAAAACCGTAAGAGTATCAAATACCGCCCAGTCGACAACACAAAACGGGGTCCATAAATGGAATAAAGTCATTCAAGGCATTGCAAATCAACCAACCTCTGCGCTACTGTATTCTCCTCATCTCGCGCACACGCGGAGAAAGGCCTCCGGGATACGGGAGATGATATCAGATGCGTTTAGCGCGTGTTCACCAATATGCCATGCGGCCAGATCACCCGCTGTGGAATGCAGCCAGACGGCTGCTGCA